>CAMDWC010000020.1 GCA_945878825.1 Haliscomenobacter hydrossis DSM 1100 | reverse complement strand
GGTGACTTTTTTCAAGACGAAACAACACGCATTCTTTATGCAACAGATGGTTCTGTTTATAGGGAAATTCCTTTGGCCGTAGCTTGTCCAAAAAATGAAAAGGATATTAAAACATTGGTTTCGTTCGCTCACCAACAAGGTATTTCCTTAATACCTAGAACTGCAGGGACTTCTCTCGCCGGACAATGTGTTGGTAGTGGTATAGTGGTTGATGTTTCAAAATATATGCATCTCATCCTTGAATTCAATGCTGAAGAAGGGTGGGTAAGGGTGCAACCTGGCGTTATTCGCGACGAACTAAATCATTTTCTAAAACCATTTGGTTACTTTTTTGGACCAAATACCTCGACCGCAAATCGATGTATGATTGGTGGAATGGTAGGAAACAATAGCTCCGGCACTACTTCTATAAAATATGGCGTAACCAGAGATCATGTTCTTGAAATAAAAGGCTTTTTGTCAAATGCCGATGCTGTTCATTTTTCTCCCCTCAGTAAGGAAGCGTTTCACGAAAAAACGAAAGGCGATAGTCTTGAAAATGAATTATATAAGCATGTTTTTTCGATATTAGATGATGCTGAAAATAGAAGAGAAATTGAAGCCCAGTTTCCAAAACCTGAAATTCATAGACGGAATACAGGCTATGCTATAGATCTGTTGCTTCGTTCCGAGGTATTTACGCCCGGAGGGAAACCGTTTAATTTTTGCGAGTTGATGGCAGGTTCAGAAGGTACGCTGGCCTTTTTCACAGAGATAAAATTACACGTTAATCTTTTGCCTCCGCCCGCAGAAGCCATTCTTTGTGCTCATTTTTCTTCGCTGACAGAGGCGCTGGAGGCCACTTTAACCGTCATGGAACACGGACCTTATGCCTGCGAACTGATGGATAAATTTATCATGGATTGCACCAAAGAAAATAAGGAACAGCAAAAAAATAGATTTTTCCTCGAAGGAGATCCAGCCGCCATTTTAATTATTGAGTTGAGAGATAAAGAGGTGATTTCCTTGAATAAACAAGCAGAACACCTTATTAATGTGTTAAAAGAAAGGGGTTTTGGCTATGCTTATCCCATCGTTTATCCGCCAGATACACAGAAAGTAATGGCATTGAGAGCAGCGGGATTTGGTGTTCTTTCTTTGGTGAAAGGAGATAAAAAACCCTTGGAATTTGTTGAAGATACAGCCGTTGACTTAGCTGATTTACCAGCTTATATTGCTGAATTTCAAGAATTAATGAAGAAATTTGGCCAGGAAGCTGTGTATTATGCTCATGCCGGTGCGGGTGAATTACACATCAGACCTTTGGCAAATCTGAAAACCACAGATGGTTTAAATGAATTCAGAGCCATTGGGGAAGCGTCGGCAAGATTGGTGAAAAAATATAATGGGTCGCTTTCTGGTGAACATGGCGATGGCAGAGTGCGGGGTGAATTTATTCCTCTGATGCTTGGTTCCCATAATTATGAGCTATTGAAAGGACTAAAAAATAAATGGGATCCAAAACATATTTTTAATCCGGGCAAAATTATCGATACGCCTCCCATGAATGCAGGTACACGATATCTGGTAGATGTGGAACAACCGAAATGGCAGACTATTTTCGATTTTTCTTTTCATGGAGGCATATTGAAGGCTGCTGAAAAGTGCAGTGGATCAGGAGATTGTAGAAAATTACACGATGTTTCAGGCGGGGTAATGTGCCCTTCCTATATGGTTACTAAAAATGAAAAGGATTCTACCAGGGGAAGAGCTAATGTTTTGCGTGAGGTGCTGACCCGGACAAATCAAGGTCAAAGCGCTTTTAATAGAAAGGAATTGGACGAGGTGATGGATTTATGTATTTCCTGCAAGGGTTGTTCATCTGAATGTCCTTCCAATGTGGATATGTCGACCTTAAAAGCGGAATATCTTTATCAGAAATATAAAGAAACAGGTATTCCCTTTCGTTCCTTTATGATCGCAAATATTAGTCTGTTTAATCATATTGGTTCTTTTTTTCCTCCTTTAGCCAATTTCTTCTTTTCAAATGCTTTCTTTAGTCGTTTCATAAAAATGGCGATGGGCATTGCTGAACAAAGGAATCTCCCGCTCATTGAAGGCGATTTAAAGAAATGGTTCAGATCAAATAATCCTAAGCCTAAGGGAAAAATGCTGGGTAACGTCTTGTTCTTTTGTGATGAATTTACCAGGTTCAATGACGTAGAAATAGGAAAAAAGGCTATTTTACTGCTTACCAGACTAGGTTATCAGGTAGAAATTCCCGATCATGTAGATAGTGGAAGGGCGGCCATTTCAAAAGGTTTATTAAAACATGCCCAAAAATCTGCAGAGAAAAACCTTCTTCTTTTGGGAGATAAAATTTCTGAATTTTTTCCACTTATTGGTATTGAGCCATCTGCTGTGCTAAGTTTTAGAGATGAATATCCAAGGTTGGTGCAGGAAAAATGGAAAAATGTGGCTAATAGCGTCAAAAATCATGTTTTTTTGCTGGAAGAGTTCATCGCCAGGGAAGTTGAAAGGGGAAATATCACGCAGGAAAGTTTTACGAAGGAGAAAGCTAAAGTAAAATTACATGGGCATTGTCACCAGAAGGCATTAGCGTCGCAAAGCGATGTCGCTTTTTGCCTGAATTTGCCTGAAAATTATCAGGTAGAAGTGCTTCCAACGGGTTGTTGTGGCATGGCAGGGTCATTTGGTTACGAAAAAGAACACTATGATTTAAGCATGAAAATTGGGGAATTGGTGCTTTTTCCTGAAATTCGTAAAAATGAAAGGGAGGTTATTATTGCTGCTTCAGGAACAAGTTGCAGACACCAGATTTTTGACGGAACAAACAGATCAGCGGTTCACCCCGCAGAAATATTATATGGTGCTCTCAGATAAATTATCTTTGTAGTATATTTTTAATTTTACTTGCTTTTTTCGAATAAATATTCTTTAGATGGGACTCGAAATTTTCTTAACATTCTTTTTAGTATTCCTAAATGGTTTTTTTGTAGCAGCTGAATTTGCTATCGTGAAAGTTAGAATTTCGCAGATTCAAGTAAGTAATAATCCTAGCTTTAATGCTAAAATAGCGCATAATGTGGTATCAAATCTCGATGCCTATCTTGCTGCCACCCAATTGGGAATTACGCTGGCTAGTTTAGCTTTAGGCTGGATTGGCGAAGACGTGGTCACCCGCATTATTTTAAACTTTATGCATTGGCTGGGCTTTGCGTTTTCTGAAAGTGCGGCACATAAAATAGCTATTCCTATCGCCTTTTCTTTTATTACGGTTTTACATATTGTTTTTGGTGAATTGGCTCCAAAATCGATGGCTATAAGACATCCTAAAGAAACCGCCCTGGCTGTTTCTATACCTCTTAAGGTATTTTATCTCCTTTTTCGTCCCTTTATTATTGTTCTAAATGGTTTCGCAAACTTTATATTGAGAATTATTGGTATAAAGCCTGTGCCTCACGGTGATATACATTCTGAAGATGAATTGAAATTAATTATTGCCGAAAGTGCTGAAGGGGGGGCCATTGAAGCCTCGGAAAGAGAACTTATTCAAAATGTTTTCGACTTTGATGACAGAACGGTGAAAGAAGTGCTTAAACCGAGAAATCAACTGGTTGGCCTTAGTGCAAATCTAACCGTGCTCGACGCCATTGATATTGCCATCGAGGAAGGTTATTCCCGATATCCCGTGTATGAAGACAGTATGGATGTGATTATTGGCTTCGTTCATACTAAAGATTTGTTATCCAGCTCTAAAATAAATCCGGATAAAATAATTAAGGATATGGTTCGACCTATCCTTTTCCTTTCTGCCAATAAGAAGATTTTGCAAGTTTTAAGGCTTTTTCAAAGTAAGAAAACACAGATGGCCGTCGTTGTCAATGAATTTGGTGGAACCATTGGACTACTAACATTGGAAGATATTATCGAGGAGCTGGTGGGTGAAATACAAGATGAACACGATACAGAGACGCCTATCGTGGAAAAAATTAAAGAAAATTCATTTAGGATTAAAGCGCAAAATCCTATGGACGAAATAAACGAATTTATTCCCGTCCCTTTCTTAAAAAGTGATTCTTATGTAACTCTTGCTGGCTTAATTTTGGAATCATGTGAAAGTATTCCCGTCGAAAATCAGGAAATTTTCATTCATCCATATCAAATTAAAATCCTTAAAATGGGACAAAATAGTCCTGAAGATGTTCAAGTTACGCTCATAGAGTGATATTTGGGTTGTATGGAAAAGGAACTTGTGGCCTGTGTGCCCAATTTTAGTGAGGGTAGGAATCCTGACAACATAGCCTTAATAAAACGGGCTATTGAGTCAGTAAATGGTGTAAAAATATTACATACAGATATAGGTTTTTCTGTACATAGAACTGTGGTTACCTTTGTTGGTCCACCTCAACAAATCGTTGAAGCAGCTTTCCTCGGCATTTGTAAAGCTTATGAACTCATTGATATGAGTAAACACAACGGCACTCATCCCCGAATGGGTGCTGTAGATGTGTGCCCTTTCATACCATTGATTGGGGTAACTATGGAACAGACCATAACCCTTGCAGAGCAGTTGGCAGCTAAGGTAGCAGCCGTCTGCCATCTACCCGTTTTCAGATATGAAAAAAATGCAGTCTTACCCCATCGTATGAAGCTTTCCCAAATCCGTTTTGGGGAATATGAAGGCTGGTTTCAAAAAATAAAAGATCCGGAATGGAAACCAGATTTTGGCCCAACCGAGGTGTCGGTTGAAAAAGGAATCCTGGCCCTTGGTGCCAGAGATATTATGCTTGCTTTTAATGTTAATTTGCGCTCAGAGGAGGTATCCATAGCAAAAAAAATAGCTCGTGAGCTGAGAGAATCTGGGTACGTTGCCATTGATAATCAAGGAAACAAACCCATTATACCTGGTTTATGCAAAGGGGTACGCGCCATTGGATGGTTCATTCCAGAATTCCAGTGCGCTCAGGTTTCAATGAATCTCATGGATTTAAATGAAACATCGTGGGTTCAGGCTTTTGAAACTTGTAAACAATTAGCGACCAGATACGGAGTAGAAGTAAGCGGTTCCGAATTGGTGGGTATGGTTCCGGAATCAGTCATTTTAGCCGCCGGGAATCATTTCCTGGGGATTGAAAAAAATCAATTTCCCAAAAATGATATAGTTTCTGCCGCCATAGAGGGATTAGGATTATCCGATAAAGTACCTTTTGTTCCGGAAGAAAAAATTATTGAATGGAGATATAATACCTAAGCCATTTAAAATGCCTAAATTGTGTTCGATTTCATTTGCTTTTTAAATATCTCGAAAAATGATACTGAATTACATAAATTGGAACGCTAATCCTGAAATATTTTCTCTGGGAAGTATCTCTCTTAGGTGGTATGGGCTTCTGTTTGCATCAGGCTTTCTAATAGGCCTTTATATGGTGCGAAAAATGTATCAGGCGGAGGGAGCACCTGAAAAATGGTTAGATTCTGCCTTCATTCATATTGTTTTAGGAGCTGTTATTGGGGCAAGATTGGGACATGTTTTTTTCTACGATTGGGATTATTATAAAGAGCATTTAATTGAAATTCCTCAAACCTGGCATGGCGGTTTGGCCAGTCACGGCGGGGCATTTGGCATCTTTATTGGCCTTTGGCTTTTTTCAAGAAATGTGTCGAAAAAACCAATGGTCTGGATGCTCGATAAAATTGCGGTGCCCACAGCCCTCGCAGGATTCTTTATACGTATGGGGAACTTAATGAACTCCGAAATTTTAGGTAAACCAACCGATGTCTCCTGGGCTTTTATCTTCGTAAGAGAAGGAGATGGTTTACCAAGGCATCCAACTCAATTATATGAATCATTGGCATATCTAGTCATCTTTTTTATCCTTTATTTTGTTTATTGGAAAACGGAAAAAAGGCATCAGCCAGGCTACCTTTTCGGTGCTTTTATGATGTTAGTTTGGGGCGTTCGGTTTATCCTTGAATTTACTAAAGAGAGTCAGGGTGGTTTCGAATCTGCTTTGGGTCAATCACTTAGCACCGGTCAATGGTTAAGTATTCCTTTTGTTTTGATAGGTGCCTATTTTGTTTTTAGGCCCTGGGATTCATTAAAGAAAATTTGAACAAATTATTTAAATATATTTGAAGCGATATGAGTTTGATTGAAATGAGGGTGCCACCCGTCGGTGAATCCATAAATGAAGTTACGTTGTCTCGATGGCTTAAAGAAGAAGGGGCAATAGTTAAATTAGATGAGCCTATATGTGAATTTGAATCCGATAAAGCTACGCTGGAATTTCCAGCGGAAGCAACGGGTAAGTTGACTTATGTGGCAAAAGAAGGCGATGATCTTACTATCGGTGCACTCGTAGCAACTATTGATACTTCTTTTGTTAGTGAAGCTGCAACAGTTCCACCTGCGCCTAAGGAAACCTCTGCACCTACTGTGGTGGTTGAAAAAGCAGCCCCAGTGGCGGCAAATACTTATGCTGCAGGTCACCCATCTCCAGCTGCTTCAAAAATACTGGAAGAAAAGGGTATTCCGGCAAATTCCATACAAGGATCAGGAAAAGATGGCAGAATTACCAAGGCTGATGCCGCACAGGCCGTTCCTGCTAAACAACAGGACCAACCTAGTGTAGTTAAAGTGTCTGCCCCGGCCCATTTTTCAAGAACAGAGGAACGCAAAAAGATGTCCCGCATGCGCAGGACGATTGCAAAAAGGTTAGTTAGTGCCAAAAATGAAACGGCTATGCTAACCACTTTCAATGAAGTAGATCTTACCGCAATTATGCAAATTCGCGATAAATATCAAGAAAAATTTGTCGCTAAATACGGAATTAAACTCGGCTTTATGTCCATTTTCGCTAAAGCTTGCGCTAAGGTGTTAATGGAAATGCCGGAAATTAATGCCAGAATTGATGGCGAAGAGCTCGTTTTACCTAATTACGCTGATATTTCTTTCGCTATCTCTACCCCAAATGGTCTCGTAGTTCCACCTATAAAAAATATTGAGTCTCTTTCCTTTGCTGATATTGAATTAGCACTGAAAAATCTGGCTCAAAAAGCCAGAAATGGGTCCTTAACCTTAGACGAAATGTCCGGAGGTACTTTTACCATTACTAATGGTGGCGTATTTGGTTCTTTGCTGAGTACACCCATTATAAACGAACCTCAATCAGCTATTTTAGGTATGCATAGTATCAAAAATAGACCCGTTGCTATAGATGGTAAGGTGGAGATTCGCCCAATGATGTATCTAGCCATGTCTTATGATCACAGAGTAATCGATGGAAGTAGCTCGGTCACTTTCTTAGTTAAGGTCAAAGATTTACTGGAAGACCCTATCTTACTTTTTATGGATCTATAATAGTTGGCTTACCTTCTTTCGTATATCTATTATTTCATTGAAGGCAAAAAATAAGGACGGTTGGTTTGAGGGTATGTCTAATGCTTCCAGCCAACCGTCTTCATTTATAGTTTCTGTTAAGTTACAACGCCTTGCATACAGTAAAAATAGTTCCTCATAGTGTTCAAAGGCAAAAAATCCTCGGACTAAATATTTTTCCCACATTTTTACTAAGTGAAATTGTAAATGTTGAGAGTTCTTTTCCGACCAGTTTAGATACGGATGTATTATAATTTTATATAAAATATGGTCAGCGTCAATGGGTTCCTTCCAATGAAGTAAATATTTCTGCGTTAATTTAATGGGTTCTTCCCCTGAAAGTATGTCTATAAGAGCGGTGATTACCTCCTCTGATAAGGCACTGTGTTCAGCATATTCTATGGCGTAGTGTAACAAATAAAAAGCCCATTCATTGCTTTTGTAATGTAGTACCGCTTGCGTAAGATGCGGTAGCCAAAGCTTAAAAACAGATTCTTTAAGTAAAATATCTAAAAATTGCTCCGGTCCTACCTGTAGATTTTCATGCCAAACAGAGGGGTTGAAAATGGAAACAAAGGGTAGATAGGCCGTTGACTTTTTATTATCTTCATTGAAGCCCAGATGTCGCCAATATTCAGGCCAAGGTGCTGGAATTTGAACCCAGAGTGTATTTTCATTGAACTTAAAACAAGCTAAAATATCGTTTTTTAACTGTTCTATTTCTTTATCATCAGGCAGTAATTTACATCTGATTCGGGTCGAAATCTTAATTAATTCAAAGTCATTATCTTTTCTGGCAAGGTCTGTCAAATAATCACCGGGTAGAATATCCATTTTCTCAAGAAGCAAAAAAAAATGAATTTTATCATACGAACTGTCCTCTTTCCAGGTGCTGGAAAGAATGGTTTCTATCCTGTCAGGGAGGTGAACGCACAGATGAGTCAATAAAGCAATTCTTTCAGAAAAAGTGCCAACATACCATACATTCTCATCATTTGACGGTAAAAGTGAACGCCATTTTTTATTTTTTGGCAATAGATGGTATCCATTTTCAGGAATGACAGGTTGCAATCTCTTGTAATAAAATGCATCCTGGCAAGCAATATCAAACAAGGTGGGTAAAAGCAAAACGGGAACAAATCTGTTTCCTTCCTTTACCTTTTTAAAAAGGGCTATCTGTAAGTCCAGGTAGCTGGTATTTTTAAATATTTTTTTAAGATAAGTTAGCTGTTGAAATGAAAGGTTTTTATCATTTTTCGCCACGGTGTTGACAGGTAAATCAGATGAATTTTCAACAAATGAGGCGCTTGTCTTTTCGGAAGGCGATATGGAAAGAGTGGGGGATATTTTCTTACACCCAACATGCATGGCCAAAGAAATGCGCATAAATGCGTTATCATTTAAAGAAGAATCTATGCCGGCAGTTGCCCAAAAGGCTCGTATTTCAGGGGTTACGGGCAGATGATCGGTGCCAAGTATCAGTATCTTTTCCCAATCGTTCATTTTGTACCTTCTTTATATACAGTGCTATTTTTACCCTGTATTAACATGCGAAAAGTACTTGCGATAACGAAAAGATATAAAAAAAGAGCAGGAAATCCACCAAGATTAGAGGCCATTTTGACTCCGTCTATGCCCGCCTGGCTTACCATGATCCAGGCGGTGAGGCCAACGATTATACCCCAAATAATTTTGATTTGGTAAGGTGCCTCCTCCTCATTTTCAGAAATACCTTTGGTACTCAATGCGCTCATTGCCGACGTATTGGAATCGGCGGCCGTTACAAAGGATATGAAGACTAAAAGGAAGTAAAAAATAATCCACCAGGTTGCCAATGGAAGTTGTTTTATGATTTCAAAAATAATAGTTTCCGGTCCCTTTTTTACTAAAAGCTGATATAACGCGCCATCAAATACCTGGTCGAAATGTAGGGAATACCCGCCAAATAGAAACATCCAGATCATAGAAAAAAGACTTGGAAAAAGCAGGTTAAACCTTATAAAGGTCCTGATATTATAACCTCTTCCCAATCGACCTAAAAATAAGGCGGAAATAGGGGTCCAAGCCAGCCAATTGGCCCAATAAAAAATAGTCCAGCTATTTGCCCAGCTTTTATCAATGCCTAATGCTAAGCTTTTGGGGATAAGAGTAGTGGCGAAATCAGAAAAATACGAACCAAAATGAGGCCATATTTCATTGAATGGGCCAAAAATGATGAACCAGCCAATAAGGATGATAAAGCCAATGATATTAATATTCGATAATAATTTAATCCCTTTTTGTAGTCCCGATGCAGCAGACCAGACAAAGGTTATGGTCAAAAAAAAGGCAATGATACCTAGGGTTGTTTGTGTTTTTGCTGTAGGAAAAAATTGATTTATGCCGCCCGAAAGGGTCAGCAATCCAGCACCCATGGAGGCCGACATGCCCGCCACCAGACTAAATAAACTTAGGCTGTCAACGTAAGGGGAAAGTTTTAATGACCTTTTTTCACCGAGTATCGGCATGAGTAAACTGCCAATTTGGAAGGGTTGTTTCAAATTATAAAAGCCGATGGCAAACATGAGGGCAGTCAGGGTGTAAATGCTGTAGGGTATAAAAGTCCAGTGTAAAAATAAGGTGGAAATGGAAAAAATTTTCGCCGATTCACTTCTACTTTCAATACCTAATCCAGTAGGGGGCGTATTGAAGTGATAAAGTGGCTCGGCAGTAGCCCAAAATAAAATGCCCACCGCTATGGTCGTACATAGAGAAATGGAAAACCAATTTAGTTTATTAAGTAATGGCTTCGCCTCTTTACCTCCTATTATTATGCCGCCAACGGGTGAAATGTAAACGAGAATAACTAAAATAAAGCCAACAATGGCAGCGGTAGCAAATAACCATCCAAAATGATTCAATATCCATTGGTTGGCAGCTTTCGTAACTGTTAGGAATCCATTTCCATCTACCAAACTATAAAAAATAGTGAGTATCAGTAAAATAACAGGTACGCCAAAAACTGCTTTGCGAAGGTTCATATCATGAATTTAAAACAAAGAAATGGTAAACTATTTACAAGCCATGTTAAATTTTAAAATTCAACACGCCTTTGTATCACCTGTTAGCAATTATTATGTCTAGTTCATTAAAGTTTCGGATGGCGTTATAGCCCAATTATTTCCTTCGGATGGTTAGTTACGAAGATGGCAGGGCTTCGAAACTGTGTGAAGTAGAACACCAAGAGACGACCATTAGAGACAAACATCTCCAATTAATCTTTACTTCCGAATCGAAGACGTCATTTTTAATCCTAAAAATCCTGATTCAAAACCAGGTATTGAGGGTGAAATTTATATTGAAACCTATCGGGGAGAAGACGCGAGGCATCGCGTCTCTACATGGCGGTATCCCAACGGGTTGCTTCGTCAGACGTCCTACATCACACAGGGTCATAGACCCGCCATCTTCGTAACACGCCATCAACAGGTCAGCCATCCCATCCGGTCAGAAAGTCTGACCTCGCCAGACGTCCTACAGCACACATTGTCATAGCCCCGCCATCTTCGTAACACGCCATCGACAGGTCAGCCATCCCAACTGGTCAGAAAGTCTGACCTCGTCAGACGTCCTACATCACATAGGAGCATAGCTCCGCCACCTTCGTAACAAGCCATCCTACCACGCCATCTCTACTTTATTTCACTGAAGTGAACAGGCTTTGGAAAAATTATAATGTTGCTGATTATCTTTGTGCCATTTGAAAGTAACTTCCTCATGAATAAAGCAAAAGAAACCCATACTTCCCTTTCCTATTCAGAACCCGGAGATCCTTGGTTGACAAAATGGATTATTCAATTGGTGGAGGGCCTGACCGGTAGGAACCTTATTGAAAAAAAGTATAATGAGGTGTTGAAGAGGGGTTTGCCTGGAAAGGATTTGATGAGTGCCGCCCTAAGGGAGTTAGATATTAATTTGTGCTTCGATGGATTTTCAATCATGGATGTTCCCAGGGACGGTCCGATTATCTTTGTTGCCAATCATCCATTTGGCGTCGTTGATGGTCTGGCCCTGGGGGAGATTATTTCAAAAGTTAGAGACAAATTTGCCATCCTGGTAAATGCCGTCCTGTGCAGAAATCCGCAATTAGATCCATTTTTACTGCCCATCGATTTTAGGGAAATTCCGGAAGCAATGAAGACAAATATTAATACCCGACAAGAAGCAATAAATAGACTTTTAAATGGAGAAGCCATCGCTATTTTTCCGTCGGGGGCAGTAGCCACAGCACCATTTCCAGGAAAGGAACCCGTCGATTTAGAGTGGAAAAGATTCGTAGTTAAACTCATTACGCAGTCTAAAGCAACCGTTATTCCTTTATATTTTCATGGAAATAATAGTTTTTGGTTCCAATTGGCTAGCTTTATACACATGAATTTGAGATTGGGCCTCTTGTTGTATGAAATGAAAAATAAAATGGGTAAACCACTTTTTGTAACCATTGGAAAACCCATAACGCCTGAACAATGGCAGTCAAAAAATATTATTACAGAATTATTGCCATTTTTACGGGAGCAGACGATGACTTTAGGTAAGAAAAACGCTTAATTGCTTACTTTTGTATTAAGGGCCTATTTTGCCATCTTTCTATTCCCAAAATAAACAATATGTTTAAAGAGTTTAAAGGACTTAATCTTCCTCAAATTGATAAAGAAATTCTCGAATATTGGGATAATTCTCAAATTTTTCAAAAAAGTATCGATCAAAGAGATGCTAATCAGCCTTTCGTATTTTATGAAGGTCCCCCTTCCGCTAACGGTATGCCTGGTATTCACCACGTTATGGCACGCGCGATAAAAGATATTTTTTGCCGTTTTCAAACGATGAAGGGTAAAAGAGTGGAGAGAAAAGGAGGGTGGGATACCCATGGGTTACCCATTGAACTAAGCGTGGAAAAAGAACTGGGCATTACTAAGGAGGATATCGGCAAATCAATTTCTGTAGAGGAATATAACGATAAATGTCGTGAAACCGTCATGCGTTATAAAGATAAATGGGATGCTATCACCAAGCAAATGGGGTATTGGGTCGATCTGGAGAATCCTTATGTTACTTATACGAATGAATATATTGAATCGGTCTGGTGGTTAATTTCTCAATTATACCAAAAAGGTTTACTCTATAAGGGTTATACGATTCAGCCATATTCACCCGCAGCAGGTACCGGTCTGAGCTCCCATGAGCTGAATATGCCCAATGCTTATCAGGAAATTACAGATATTTCAGCCGTCGCACAGTTCAAAGTTAAAGGGGAAGTCAATACTTTTATTTTGGCATGGACAACAACGCCCTGGACTTTGCCGTCCAATACCGCGCTGGCCGTAGGAAAAGATATCCGATACATTAAAGTACACACTTTCAATAGATATACAAAGGAAGAATGTTTTGTGATTCTGGCTAAAGATAGATTTTCATCCTATTTTAGCGAGCAACAGCCCGATTTACAACCCGATCAGATGAAAGCCGGAAATCAGCCTATTCCTTACATAGAAATAGTGGGCGAATATACGGGAAGAGAATTGGAAGGTATTCATTATGAACAACTTTTGTCGTATGTTATTCCTGAAGGAAAGGCATTTGAAGTTATTTTAGGAGATTTTGTCACGACCAGCGATGGTACAGGTATTGTTCATATATCGCCTACTTTCGGTGCGGACGACTTTAAAGTAGCCAAACTAAATGGCATCGCCGCGCTAACTGTTCCTGACGTGAATGGCAATCCAATGCCTTTAGTTGATAAACAAGGCAAATTTGTCTCTCAAGTAACTGATTTTGCAGGTCGTTATGTGAAGGATTATGGGCAAAAAGAGGAAAGATCAGTAGATACCGATATTACCATAAAACTTAAAACAGAAAATAAGTTATTCGTTTCTGAGAAATATGTGCATTCCTATCCTCATTGCTGGAGAACAGATAAGCCGATTCTTTACTATCCTTTAGATTCTTGGTTTATAAAAACGTCCAGCCTGAAGGAAAGAATGGTGCAGTTAAATCAAACCATTAATTGGAAACCCGCTTCTACCGGCGAAGGTAGGTTCGGAAAATGGTTGGAAAATCTTCAGGACTGGAATCTCTCCCGCTCAAGATACTGGGGTATTCCTCTGCCAATCTGGAGAAGTGCAGACGCTAAAGAAGAAATTTGCATTCAATCTATCGCTCAGTTGAAAATGGAAATCGATCGGGCTAATGTTGCTTTAGGTATCCAACAATCGGTTCCCGCCGATCTTCATCGTCCTTATATGGATGAAATTATTCTGGTGTCGGCAAATGGGGAAAAACTTTTCAGAGAACTCGATTTAATTGACGTATGGTTCGATTCAGGGGCCATGCCCTACGCTCAATGGCATTACCCATTTGAAAATAAAGAAAAATTTGAACAGAATTTCCCAGCCGATTTTATTGCCGAAGGAGTAGATCAAACAAGAGGATGGTTCTATACCTTGCACGCCATCGGTGTTATGGTGTTTGATAGTGTTGCTTTTAAAAATGTAGTGTCGAATGGTTTAGTCCTGGATAAAAATGGACAAAAAATGTCGAAACGCTTGGGAAATGGTATCGACCCTTTTTCAACCATCGAAAAATATGGAGCCGATGCTACGCGCTGGTATATGATTTCTAACGCGCAGCCTTGGGATAATCTGAAATTTGACTTGTCGGGTATTGAGGAAGTGTCCAGAAAATTCTTTGGAACGCTCTATAATACCTATTCTTTCTTCGCACTTTATGCAAATATTGACCAGTTTAAATGGTCCTCCGCCGAAGTTCCATTGGAAAAAAGACCTGAAATAGATCGTTGGGTTTTATCGGAATTAAATACCCTGATTCATTTAGTGGATACAGATTATGCTACCTACGAACCAACGAATGCTACAAGGAAAATCATGGAATTTGTCGATGAAAATCTGTCAAATTGGTATGTCAGACTTTGCCGTCGCCGGTTTTGGAAAGGTGAAATGTCCGAAGATAAATTGGCCGCCTATCAGACCCTTTATACTTGTCTGAATGTCGTTTCTCGCCTAATGGCTCCCGTAGCTCCCTTTTTTGCCGATTGGTTATATAGAAATTTACAAGAAGGGGCATTGGAAAAAGGTCCTGAATCGATTCACCTCGCTTTGATTCCTGTGTCGGATTCCGGAATTATTGATCACGCTTTGGAAGAAAGAATGGCTTATGCCCAAAGAATATCTTCTCTCGTCCTTAGCTTAAGAAAAAAGGAAAAACTGAAGGTGCGACAGCCCCTACAGAAAATGCTCATTCCTATTCTGAATGATAATTTTGAAAAGCAGGTCGAAGGTGTGAAAGATTTAATCCTCGCCGAAGTTAATGTAAAGGAAATTGAATATGTTTCAGGTGCTGGAAATATAATTCAGAAAAAAGTGAAGCCCGATTTTAAATCGCTGGGAAAAAAACTGGGGAAAAATATGAAGGCGGTAGCAGATGCTCTTGCCTCGCTTTCACAGGAAGAAATTCAGCAAATTGAAAAATCTGGTTCATTTGAAACCTCCGTTTCTGAAGAAATCATTCAATTAACCAGAGAGGAACTGGACATTGTTCCCGTAGATATCCCAGGATGGTTGGTCGCAACAGATGCTGGATTAACCGTTGCGCTGGATATTCAATTAAGTGATGAACTTATCGCTGAGGGTATGGCCAGAGAACTGGTAAATCGTATCCAGAACATTCGGAAATCCAGTGACTTTAATGTAACTGATAAAATAGCTATTCAATTGGAAGCGCTTGATTTCGTAAAACCTGCCGTTGAAAAGTATGCTTCCTATATTTGTAGTGAAACCTTAGCTGAAAAACTTGATGTAGTGGAAAAAGGGGATGGCGGTGAAATGCTGGACCTTCCCGAAGGTGAAATTTGGATTAAAGTGACCTTGAGTTAAATGAACCGACCCTAGAGGGGTCGCATGTCTCTAGCATGTTAGGCCGCAAGGCGCACAATAGTTCGATGGGCATTTATTATCTCAAGGCGCAAATGGTACAATGAAAACATTTATTATCGCAAGGCGCAAATGGCAAAAGACATGTGACCCCAAAGGGGTCATGGACAGTGTAAATTTTTATCAGGAATACGCATCGTCGAATAAATATCATGATTAAATCGAAGACGAGATCTATATTCCGTGAAATCCTATAATCCATAAAATCCGTGATTCAGGACCGAGTGTTAGGGGTAAATTTTAAATCAAAACCTATCATAATTAATCAATAACCATCGGGCATAATCTTAGAAAATTGTCCATTATTTAGCAAAAAAAAAAGGGAGGCTACCTTTTAGACAGCCTCCTTTTTTTATAAAGTGTTCTTTTTACTACAAAGTGAATCTAACTCTGGCAAAAAAGTATGCGCCGTTAAATCCAAATTGCTGTACTCTTCTTGAATAGACAAATCGTCCCAAACTGAAGTTATTCGCATGGGAATGAATATCCTGATAAACATCAAAAATATTGTTACCTCCTAGGGTAAAAGTCATCCCTTTTCTAAAATCATAAGAAACAGTAATATCGGTAGTAACTTTAGGACTAAATACCTGATCTGTTGTTTCCTTTTGGTTTGTTAAGGCATTTACTGGCCAGGTGTCTGGTTTGTCAGGATTAATTGATGGATCCAGATAAGTAACTTCTCCAAAACGAACGACTCTTAACATAGAACTGAATTTACCATTTCTATAATTTAACATCGCGCTAAATTTACTTTGTGGATTAGCTACTTCAACACGACTTTGGTCTTCTCTGTTGAAATAAGAACCTATTTGACCTGTTCTAACTAAGGTTGGCGAAGCTTTTATAATAGGTTTGCCCGCCGCATCTTTAATCACTTCGTTCTGAATGAATATTCCCGCAAGGGTCAATCTAATATCACTTTTTGTATTAATTCTCTTTGTATAATTCAAAACAGATTCAATACCTCTGGCTCTGGTATCAATGGCATTGGTAAAGAAGTTAGCAGCACCCGCATTGGCAGCATCTAATTTAGCTTTTAATGTTGCATCTCCACCCGCCGTAAAGTTGTTGGTTAATACAATACGGTCATTGATGTCAATTTGATAAGCGTCAACGGTAAATTCAAGGTTTTCAGTAATTCGCGCTGTAGCACCAATGGTATAACTAATAGAAGTCTCCTGCTTAAGTTCAGGAATACCTAATATTTTAGCTGGCTCACTGCCATTAGTAAATGTTCCACTTTCAACAGCCACTAAGCCAGCAGGCGAAGCAACAAATAAAGTATTTGTTTTTGCATAATACTTTTGCTGCTGAGAAGGGGCACGGAATCCTGTACTTGTGCTGGCACGTAGTGAAATTTTGTCTGTTAATTTTAAGCGGGAAGCCAATTTATAATTAAAAGTGCTGCCAAAGTCTGAATAGTTTTCAAATCTTAGTGCACCGGCAACCATAAAATTCTTAGAAAAGTCCTGTTCAACGTCAGCATAAAACGCAACGTTATTTCTTGCATTACTTCCTTCATTTGACGGTAAAAAACCAGCAAAAACCTGAGCACCCGCAGCAATACCTGCTGCAGTGTTATAATTCTTGTAAGACGATTCTTCTCCCGCTCTGATATCAAACTGATCTATCCGATATTCTGCTCCAAAGGCCGTATTTAGCCCACTTAAAACTTTATATGTGCGAGAAACGTCCGCATTTATCGTGTTTTGTAAAAAAGTAAGACCACCAGCATCAAATTCTCTTTGTGGCGCGGCTGAAATAAGCGCCTGGGTATAATTTACAGAGTTAGAAACGCCAAAATCAAAAACGTTTCTTCCATAAGTGTTACTCAAATCATAGAACCATTCACCGACTTTTCCTTTTAATCCTACTACCGTTGAGAAATCTACTACGGTTGAGTTTATTAATGGCAAAAATCCATTAGGATAGTAGCTGCTTGACAATACAAGGCCTCTAACAGACGCTGGAACGGCATTAGGGTATCTGTAAATACCAGCAGCTTCTCCCGCTTTTCTATTATAACCTCCAAAGGCATAAAAGGTAGTTTTATCATTGATGGGTAAATCTAAATTATACATGATGCCACCACCATTAATCTTCGAATTACCAATTCTCATATCAAAATCGTTCCTATCTAATCCTCTGGCAGAGAGAATAGAATCGTCTTTTACAACTCCTCCAACAGAAGGATAAATCTGACCCGTGTAAGTTCCTGATCTGTTTGACAAATCTCTCTTCGTATATTCACCCGTTAAATTCAAAATACCTTTTGAACCTAATTTAAATCCGTAATTTAAGGCAACCTGGGTAGCTGCACCATCGCTTACATTTACATGGTCATCTACTCCCTTGTTTCTTACATAGTTTTTTGCGTAAGAACTAACGTGCTGACCATAAGAGACATTGCCGCTTAAAACACCCGTTTCGTTTTTCAATACTATGTTGATAACCCCAGCAATCGCGTCCGATCCGTACTGCGCCGCAGCACCATCTCTTAATATTTCAACACGTTCAATGGAATTGGCAGGAATGGCGTTCAAGTCAGTACCAACCTGTCCTCTGTTTACCGTTCCGTTTACGTTCACTAAGGCAGATTGATGACGTCTTTTTCCATTCACTAAAACCAATACCTGGTCAGATCCTAATCCTCTCAATTGAGCTGGATCAATATGGTCCGTTCCGTCAGAAATAGTTTGCCTTGCCGATTGAAATGAAGGAGCTATAAATGTCAAAATCTGATTTAAATCAACCTGACCCACATCATTTATGATTAGCTTCATAGGAATAATATCAACAGGAACTGCCGATTCAATCTTCGTTCTCGTCTGTGAACGGGAGCCAATAACTACAATATCAGAAAGTTGTACACCATCCTCTAATACAACATCGATGACAGATTTGTCACCAATGGTAATTTCCTGACTTATAAATCCAGTATAACTGATTTCAAGTACAGTACCTCCAGCGGGAACTTGAATGGAATAGGTACCCTTTGCGTCCGTAATACTTCCAACGGAAGTACCTTTTACAGAGACTGCCGCAGCTTCTAATACTGAACCGTCAGACGCAGAGGAAATTTTTCCAGTAATCGTCTTTTGGGAAAATACAGAAAAACTGATGAGCATTCCCAAAAACACCAGAAATGGATGTCTAATTGTGCTTTTTTTCATGACAAATTAATTTTGTTGAATGATAAAGTGAAAATTTTTAAAATAAATTCTTTTAAGGTAATCCTGAGATTACGCTAAATGTTTAAGGTGCTCACCTAAATTTAATAATTTTAGCGTAAATTCGCTAATAATAAAAATTAAATTTATGAATATTAAATTAACAGAAGAACATATTTCCGTTCAGGGGGCAGCCAGGGAATTTGCCCGGACAGTTTGCAAACCTGGTGTCATTCAAAGAGATACCACAATGCAGTATCCTTATGATGAGGTAAAACAAATGGCTGAACTTGGATTTATGGGCATGATGGTGGACCCACTCTTTGGTGGAAGTGGTTTAGATACTATCTCTTATGTTCTCGCTATGGAGGAAATCTCAAAAGTAGATAATTCCTGTTCTGTCATTATGTCGGTTAATAATTCATTAGTTTGTTGGGGAATCGAAGAATATGGTTCGGAGGAACAAAAGGTAAAGTATTTGCCGCTTCTAAGTTCAGGAGAATGGATTGGTTCGTTTTGTCTTTCTGAACCCGAAGCGGGAAGTGATGCTACTCATCAACGCACCCAGGCAACAGATATGGGTGATTATTTTTTGTTAAATGGGACAAAAAACTGGATTACCAACGGAAGTACCTCAAAAATTCATATCGTTATTGCACAAACCGAACCTGGAAAAGGTACGGCTGGTATCACTGCTTTTCTCGTGGAATCTGCCTGGGATGGCGTTCATATTGGTGCTAAAGAGGATAAATTGGGTATCCGCTCTTCCGATACAACTTCCATCACTTATACAGACGTGAAGGTTCCAAAAGAGAACAGATTAGGAAGTGATGGGGAAGGATTTAAAATAGCGATGAAAACGCTCGAAGGTGGAAGAATCGGCATCGCCGCTCAGGCTCTGGGGATCGCTGGCGGTGCTTATGAACTCGCCCTGGCTTATAGTAAGGAAAGGGAGGCTTTTGGAAAACCTATAAATCAACACCAGGGGGTTAGTTTTAAATTAGCTCAAATGGCCACTGACATTGAAGCAGCAAAATTAATGGTCTATCGCGCTGCCTGGCTAAAAGATGAAGGCCTTCCTTACAATACGGCAAGTGCTATGGCAAAATTATTCGCTTCTGAAGTAGCTATGAAAACTACCATCGAAGCTGTTCAAATACACGGTGGATACGGTTTTGTGAAGGAATATCACGTCGAACGATTAATGAGAGATGCTAAAATTACCCAGATTTATGAGGGAACGTCGGAGATTCAACAAATAGTCATTTCCAGAGCGGTTATTCAGGGAAGCCCTTATCTGCCTATTTAATCTTATATCGAATGACTGAAAATGAAATTTCTACCTCTATTATTGATTGTGCCATGAGGGTACATACCGAATTAGGTCCCGGTTTATTGGAAAATGCCTACGAAGCCTGCCTGTATTATGAACTAATGCAGGCAGGCCTCCTCGTAAGCAAACAACGACCTATGCCCGTAGTTTATCACGACGTTAAACTAGAGGCTGGATATAGAATAGATTTATTCGTCGAAAACAAAGTGGTAGTAGAAATAAAAGCCGTAGAGGCTTTTCACGATCTTCACTTCGCCCAATTACTTACCTACCTGAAATTGTCAAAGTGTAAACTGGGTCTCCTGATAAATTTTAATGTAAAAAGTTTGAAATTCGGCATTCGAAGAGTCGCTAACGGATTGTAAAAAAACTTTCCACCCAGTACAAATCAAACCCCGCGAAACGCTGCGCAGAACACCGCAAACCCTGCGTCAAAAAAAAGCTCCACCCAGTACAACTCAAAACCCTGCGTCAAAAAAAAAACTTTCCACCCAGTACAAATCAAACCCCGCGAAACGCTGCGCAAAACACCGCAAACCCTGCGTCAAAAAAAAAGCTCCACCCAGTACAAATCAAACCCTGCGTCAAAAAAAAAGCTCCACCCAGTACAACTCCAAACCCTGCAAAACCCTGCATTTTAAAAGTTATGCCTGACTCTTATTATAATCACTTAAGAATTTTTCTAATCCCATGGTAGTCAGCGGATGATCCAATAATCCCATGATAGCCGATAAAGGACAAGTAACCACATCGGCTCCGGAGCGGGCAGCATCAACAATATGCCTTGAATTACGGATAGAAGCAGCTAAAATCTCCGTTTCATAACCCTGAATCGTATAAATTTCTGCAATATCCCTAATCAATTGCATTCCCTCCCAATTAATATCATCTAATCGACCAACAAAAGGAGAAAGATAAGTAGCACCAGCTTTAGCAGCCAAAATAGCCTGACCCGCTGAAAAAATAAGCGTACAGTTAGTTCTAATCCCCAA
>CAMDWC010000019.1 GCA_945878825.1 Haliscomenobacter hydrossis DSM 1100 | reverse complement strand
TATTTTTGATAACACTCAAATTCGTTTGAGCCGACAGGAAGGAGTAATAGACCAGGAAGCAGCAAATGGTAAAAATCCGAAACATAAATCCTTATTAATTAAATACAAATATGATAAAAAAGCGGCTTAATTGTCATGTATTTTGTTGGTAATAAATTAGAAGGCTCCGATGGATTAACTCAAAATCGGAGCCTTCATTGTGCAGAAAGCACATTATTTTTTATTAGTTAACAGACTTTAAACCCGCTTTTACTAATTTTTCATTCAATGATTTTAAAGAATTATTCTGAATAAAAAGTTTTGATGTTAATAAGATAGACAATTCTTTAGAAAGTTCTGCGAACACCACATAAGAGGCATCGGTAGGTCTGGCATCTCCTGTTTCAACACTTCTTCGGAGGGAGGAAAGCCTGTTATTTAACTTAATTGGAAAATTAAGCGGGTCCTGACCACTTTGATTTTTTACTTGATATAAGTCTTCCTCAACTTTTTGTAAGGCCATGATTACTGCATTCATTTCCTTCAAAAGCATGGAATCTTTCACGCCATTTTTTTGATTTTCTAATTGTGGTTTAAGTTTTCTTATTTCCTTCACGGCCTCATTTGCCTCTGATTCCTTTTCTTTAATTTGTATAGCGAGTTGAAATTGCTTCGTTAAATCTTCGAGCGAAATACCCTTAAGATTAGGATCCATTTTAATATCAATCTCATGGAATTGCTCCTGTCCATTGGCCTTCACCGACACCTTATATTTGCCGGGAACGGCTTTAGGCCCAACTTGGGGTCTGCCACTCCATATAATCATGCCAGGAAAAGTAGTAGCCCCGGCATATCTCAAATTCCATGAAAAGGTATTAATTCCTTTCGCCGTGGTAGGCTTGGTATTCCCATCTCTTTCCCAATAAGGCACCGAAATATCTTGTTTAAAAACTTCCTGATTGCCTATAAATTTTTGAACCAGTTTACCTGCGGCATCCAGAATGGAAACCTCTACAGAATCGACTTTTTCATTTAAATAATATTGTACATTCAGATTATAAATGCCTCTAATTGGGTCCGCAGGTTTAAAAAAATGCAAGGTAGCAGCCGCGGTAGAAGCATTTAATTCTCTCAATGGTGCGATATCATCTAATATCCAGAAACTTCTTCCGTGCGTCCCGAGAACAACGTCATCATTTTTAATAACTAAGTCCCTGATAGGCGTTACCGGGAGATTTAACTGTAAAGATTCCCAGTTTTCGCCAGCATCGAAAGAAGCATACACGCCATTTTCAGTACCGAGAAAAAGTAAACCTTTTTTCTTATGATCTTCCCTTATAGAACGGACAAAATCCTGAGGTTTAATACCCTTTATTATTTTAGTCCACGTTTTACCATAATCCGTTGTTTTGTAAACATAAGGCGCCCTATCATCGACCTGATATCTGTAGGCTGCAACGTAAACAGTGCCGGGATCATGTTTAGAAGCCTCAATGATGCTTACTGTAGAGAATTTGGGTAGATCTTTCGGTGTTATTTCCAACCATAATTTCCCCCCATTTCGGGTAATATGAATTCGACCATCATCGGACCCAGCCCAAAGGGTTTGAATGTCGTGAAAAGAGGGTGCCAAAGCAAAAACGGTGGCATAAATTTCAGGGCCATTCATATCTTTTGTGATAATTCCCCCCGTTGGACCCAAGGTTTCAGGATCGGCGAAAGTAAGGTCCGGACTAATTTTCTCCCAGGATTGGCCATCATTTGTTGTTTTCCAAACATGTTGAGAACAGGTATATAAAATAGAGGGATCGAGGGGAGAAAAGACAATAGGATAGGTCCATTGCCATCTTTCCGGTAATGAAGAAGCTGGTTCTCCAGAGAAAAATCGGGGGTAAACCTGAATATCCCGCTCCTGACCATTGCTCCTGTCATATCGGGTAAGTAAGGCCCCCTGACTCCCGGCATAAAATAAATCTGGATTGGTAGGATGTGGGGCTATATAACCACTTTCTCCCCCGCCAACCTCATAAAACCAACTCTTATTCCCTTCGTTCAGGTGTTTGAATCCCCACCCATCACTTGGAGTAGAGAGGGTGGTATTATCTTGCTGTGCACCAGCAACATGGTAAGGTACATCCATGGTAGTGGTAACATGATAAAGCTGCGATGTTGGATAATCTTCATCTGTCCAGGACTTCCCACCGTTGGTAGAAACGCAGGCTCCTCCATCATTTGAGGAAATCATCCTTTGAGGATTATTTGGGTCTATCCAAAGATCGTGATTATCACCATGAGGCACATTGATTTCGATATCAAAAGTTTTCCCTCCATCTACAGACTTGTAAAAATTTACATTTAAGCAATAGACGGTTTCAGGATCGAGAGGATCTGCGTAGATACGAGAGTAATAGAAGGCGCGCTGCCTTAACTTTCTTTCATCATTCATTTTTTTCCAGGACCAGCCAGCATCATCAGATCGATATACTCCACCATCATTTGCCTCAACAATGGCGTAGAGTCTGTTAGGATTTGCCGGAGAAACGGTGATACCTATTTTCCCGAGGGGTGCGACGGGCAGACCTGGATTTTTAGACAGATCAATCCAGGTATCACCACCGTCCACTGATTTATACAGGCGACAACCTTCGCCACCGCCCCACATTTTCCAGGTTTTCCTGTAAACCTGCCAGGTAGTAGCGTATAATATTTTAGGATTCGTTTTATCAATGATCAGATCAGCTGCGCCGGTATTTGCTCCAACATAAAGCACTTTTTGCCAGGTATTTCCACCATCTTTTGATCTGAAAACACCTCTTTCCTCGTTATCTCCGTAGGGATGGCCCAGGGCTGCGACGAAAACGATATCCGGATTTGTAGGATGGATTCTGATTCTGGAAATGGACTGTGTTTCTTTAAGACCGAGGTGGCGCCATTTCTTCCCACCATCTTCCGATTTATACACCCCGTCACCCTGGGTAATCGAGCCTCTAAGCTGCGTTTCACCCATGCCTATATACACTACGTCAGGATTAGTTTCAGCGACGGCTACGGCGCCCACTGATGAAGAATTGATTTGCCCATCGGTAACGGGAAACCATTCCTGGCCTCCATCAGTCGTTTTCCAAAGGCCACCACCTGTTGCACCAAAATAGTATTCTAATGGTCTCCCGGGGCTACCGGTTGAACCCAGCGACCTACCTCCCCGGTTAGGCCCAATATTTCTCCATTTCATTTTAGCAAAATGAGAAATATCAGTTTTTGACGTTAAGGATTGAGATAATAAAAAGTCTTTATTTTTCCCAATGGTTATCAGCAAAAATAAGACGATAATTTTTTTAGTTAAAAGGGACATGCTATTTTTTTTATTACCCTCTAAAAATAGGTAAAAATTCTAAATAATTAAATGGAAAAATACAATGATAAAAATCAGCCTCCATAAAAGTCTATATATTTAAATATTATTTAACTTTTTAAAATATTTTATCAAATTTTAAATGTTATATAGAAATTATATTTTAAATTTGTTTAAAAAATAAATAAGTATAGATTATGGCAGAAAACAATTTAACTGATTTTGAAGCACAAGAACTTTTAAGGCAATATAGTTCTGATTTGAGAAAACTTGAATTCCAACTTCAACAAACCAAATTAGCCATTCATCATTTAAAGGGCAGCGGTGATTCATCTGAGAATGTTTCTATCGTAAAAAAGGTGAAGAAAGAGGTTGAAATCATTCAAGCTCCTTTTGAAAAGTCTGATTTTACTGAACCAAAGGTTAAGGAAGATAAAAAATCGACCATTAAAACACCTAAGGTAAAGGTGGATAAGCCAACACTTAAAAAAGCGACAACGAATAAAAAATTGCCGGGTTTAAAAGGGAGAAAGTCTCTAAACACTCAATGGGACAGATTAGTTACAGATAACATGGGCACCAAAGAGCATCCAAAAACGAGCAATGAACTATTGCAGGATTTAGTTAATGCCAGAGACAAGAAGTACATTCTTGATGAAGGCAACACAAAGTTGATTCAGCGTCTGAATGCATCGTTAACCAAACTTTACAAGCAAAATAAAATTGGAAAGCAAAAAATTGAGGGTAAAAAAGCGTTTGTTTATTTTAAAAATAATTAATTAAAATACCCTTACTCTTTTAATTTGCTCGTCAATGACGGTACCAATGGGTTTCAAATATTGAAACCCATTTTCATTTGCAAAAAGAATAAATTCATCTACATGGAGTTTACCCACTGCTATGAGCAGGCCACCACTCGTTTGAGGGTCGCATAAAATATTTAATTGACTGTCTGCTGAAACCTCCATTTTGTGCCCATAACTTGCATAATTCCGATTCGTTCCACCTGGAATGCAACCTTTTTCTAAATAATATTTAATAATCTCTTTATTTAAAATAGGAATAGCATCAAACTCAATTACTGCGGAGGTATTAGACGCCTCCATCATTTCTGTTAAATGACCTGCCAGGCCAAATCCGGTAACATCCGTGAGTGCATGAACGTAGGATAAAGCGCCTACTTTTTCGCCAAAAATATTTAATTTAGTCATAGATTCTAAGGCAATATTGGCATGCTCACTTAATAATAAGTCCTTTTTTTGAGCTGTAGTCAATATTCCAACGCCTATTCCTTTGGTTAGAAACAAAAAATCACCAGTTTTAGCGCCTCCATTTTTTTTAAGATTTTCTATACGTACACGACCATTCACCGCCAAGCCGAAAATGGGTTCAGGGCTGTCAATACTATGACCACCAGCCAGTGGAATACCAGCCAGTTTACAAACCTCTTTAGCCCCATCAATAACTTTTCCAGCGACCTCGGGGGGTAATTTATCAATAGGCCAACCAAGTATCGCGATAGCTAAGATGGGAGTTCCACCCATTGCATACACATCACTAATGGCATTTACCGCTGCAATTCTACCAAAATCAAAAGGATTATCAACAATAGGCATAAAAAAGTCAGTCGTGCTTATCAAGGCAGTTCCATCACCCAAATCCAATACAGCAGCATCGTCTCTTTCTTCATTTCCGACAAGAAGTGCAGAATTAAAGTTATTTTTAACGGAACCTGCCAAAATTTTATCTAAAGTAGCTGGTGATATTTTACATCCGCAACCAGCTCCGTGACTATATTGGGTAAGTTTATAAATCATTTCCATCTGAAAAATTTATTAAAGATTGAGCGACAGCTCGTGTTTCCAAAGTTATGTCGGGCGTAAATAAAAAGCTTCTTGAAAAATCACATTTAAGATTTGCTAAAGGATATGATTTGTCATAATACCTTAGAGCAATAGCACCTGCACCAGATAGATCACCAGCCTCAAGATAGGCAACGGCAGCCTGAACGTGTTGCCCACCCAGTCTTTTACTAATTTTAACAAATGATTCGATTAATTCGGTCACTGGAAATTCCCCATAAATTTTAACTAAAAATTTTAGTCTTTCCTCAAAAGGAATAACCAGACCAATATATTTTGCCGTTCTGAACTGGTTCCAAAACGAAGGGGGTTGAAAAACTTTACCAATAGATCTCGATTCATTTTCAACCCAAACTCTTTTGGATGGATCCAATCTTCTGAATTCGACGAATAGGTTATTTTCAAATTGTTCCACCGTTGGTTGAATAAGTTCACCTAAAGAACCAAAAGCAGAACCTTTATGGTGAGCTAATTTTTCTAAATCAATGATTTGTTCCCCCTCGTCTTTTAACGATTGTAGAATTAAGGTTTTACCTGAACCTGTTGGACCTCCCAGAACAATTACATTCAGTTTAATTTCATCAAATTGCTGATGAATATATTGTCGGTAAGCCTTATAGCCACCTATGATAAGTTTCACTTCAAATCCTGCCATTTCCAATAGCCAGGCCAAACTGGCACTACGCTGACCGCCTCTCCAACAATGAATATATAATTTTTTTTCAGGCACCCGTTTATTTGCCCATCGAACATAATCGGCCATTTTAGCACCGACAAACTCAAGGCCCTTTAAAAAGGCAAAATCATGCCCTTTCTTTTTGTATAAAGTACCCACTTCAGCCCTTTCCTCATCAGTAAACAGAGGAAATGAAACAGCGCCAGGAATATGACCTTCTATGTATTCCCCCGGACTTCTGACATCTAATAAAATATTTCTGTCATTTCTTTTAAAAAAATCAGCTATGGTTATTCTCTCCATGCGGCAAAATTACGCAATTAGCATAATATCTGAAGGGTTAAAAATGGTGTTAAGTAAACTTTGTTTGGAACCTTTTGTTTTCGAAAGAAAAAGACATTGGAGAATATACTTCACACCATAAAAAATAGTTATACGGGATATGCCCGTTATTTATGGCATGCCCTAAATAACCCGTCCTGGGATAATTATTTTTATTGGCTTCTGGCAGTTTCTTTTCTGTTTTTAGCATTAGAATGGGTCAGTCCTTGGCGAAAAAGTCAAGACCGTTTTAGAAAAGATTTTTGGTTAGATTTTTTCTATTTATTTTTTAATTTTTTCCTTTTCTCATTAGTCATTTATGCTGCATTATCAAGAGTGATAGTAAACTTTTTTAATGATGCTTTTTATCAAATATTTAATGTAGAGCTAACCTCGTTCAATCCATTGGTTGGCGCTCCACTCTGGTTTATTTTGCTAGCAGGCTTTATTATCAGGGATTTTATACAATGGTGGATTCACCGATTACTACACAAAGTGCCTTTTTTATGGAAATTCCACCAAGTTCATCACTCTGTTGAACAAATGGGATTTGCTGCCCATTTAAGATTTCATTGGATGGAAACCATTGTTTACAGAACCATTGAATACCTTCCTTTAGCCCTTCTGGGCATAGGATTATATGATTTTTTTATTATTCATCTCTTCACCCTGGCGTATGGACATTATAATCATGCTAATATTTCTATTCCCGGAAAATTTGTTGGTTTGTTTCTTGCCGTTCTAATTGGAACAGCCGCAGTTACGTCCAGTTTTGACATTACTATGCTGAAAGAGGCTAACTTATTTACAACGATATCTGCATTCATACTCATTTGTCTTGCAGGTTATTACGTGTTGGGGCCTCGGGTAAAGTATATATTCAACAGCCCCGAAATGCACATTTGGCATCATGGTTTTGAGATGCCTGAGGATAAGCCGGATGGTATAAATTTTGGGCTTACCTTAGCCATTTGGGATTATCTTTTTAAAACCAATTATATGCCATACAACGGTAGAGACTTAAGATTAGGGTTTCCCGGAATAGAAAAATTCCCTCCACATTTTAGTGGTCAGTTTTTCCATGGAATCCTTAAACAGAAAAATTAAATCAAATCTTTTTTCGTCGATCTAACGATTTTTGCTGGACAATTTCCTGCACTGATTTGCCTTTTATTTTGCTATCCAGCCAGGAAATAATATCTAAATATAAAAAAGGTCTTTTTTCATAGGGGTCCAATTCTAGTTGTTCCAATCTTTCTCTCAGGCTTAGAAATTCTTCTTTAATACCTGCGGCTTGAATTCTTGGAAGTTTCCTTATGAATCTGAAAATCTCTCTGTGTACAGCACTGAGTTCTTCCATTTTACTCAAAAAGCGATACACCGACTTAACCTGATATTCTACTAATTGGGCGTTTCCAAGTTCATAATGAGCAATTAAACTTAAAATACGGGCATAAATCTGAATGTCAGTTCTGTAATCTGCATTTTTCTCGTTTAAAATAAGATTTAAATAAGTAATGGCATTTTTATTTTCGCCTGCCCCAAAATATAAACAGGCAATTCTGTAATAAAAGACCATGATTCGGTGATTATCCCAATTGTACTGATCACTCTCAATTAAGACCATCAATTCAGGAATAATCTGAATCCCCTCTGTAAAACTACCCTCTAAAAAATGCTTTTTAATCAGATGATTATATTTAAAAAGGTAGTAATTACCTTCCATATTCATTTCTTTTTCCAAATTATAAAAATTTGGAAAAGCAAGTAATTTTTTTAAAACCTGACAATATTTATCATATTGCCACATATTAAATAAGGCGGTCAATAAGTTATGAAGACCTTTTAAATACAAAATGCCATGAATAAGAATTATTTCTTCATTTTTTTCAAAAATAGAGACCCATCGCGAGGCATATTTGTAGCAATATGGAAAATCTTGCGTCATGTGATAAAACCAAACATGGGCCTGGTCGTGATAAATCTTTGACATAAAATCAAGTTCCACATAAGATACGTTGGGCAATTTTGCATTAAAAAATAGTTTGACCATTTCATAATCTTTAAAATTACGAACGAATCCTATTTTCAAATAAAGACCGTATAGTTGGAGGGAAAGATTTGAAAATTGATGATTATTTTTGATAACCTTTAATAATTCGATAGTTTCGTTGGTAATTATATCAGCTCTTCCCTCAATGCTTCTGGTAATATATTGTCCTTCGATATGCTTTTCAAACTCAAGAATTTCAAGTGATAAGGAGCTAAACTCGGCTTGTTTTGCTTTTAACTTGGCCTTATCCAACATATCGAGTGCTTGTCGGTAAAGACCTTTATTATACAAAACACGCGCACAATCCAATAATTCTCTGATATATATATCCAGAGAACTCTTTGTGCTTAATAATCTAAGGCTCGTGAGCAGTTGTTTATAAAGATGGGCTTTCAGATTAGAAAGCTGTGTTTTTTTAATTTCTGTTATTTTTTTTAAAATATGATCCTCGTCATATTCACCTTTTTTTTCAAGGAAATCAAATAGTTGAAGGAATAAAATATCTTCTGAATTTTGATTGCGTTTAACAAACAAGCGAAAATGTCTTTTTTCTGCTCTGGACAGTGAATTAATCAACGTCACCAGATCATCTGTTTTTTGTTTGGGCATTGTAGAATTTATTTTTACAATTTACACAATTTCAAATTATTAATCACTATTTTACTCTTTGTTAAGGTGTATTAAAATAGATTATTGAACCTGTAACGGCCGAAGAGGTTAGGTAAATTTAAGCCTTGCAAACATACAAAATACTACGCACATGGATAATCGCATATATATCTTCGATACGACGCTTCGGGATGGGGAACAAGTTCCCGGTTGTAAACTTAATACAAATCAAAAAATTGATATTGCCTTAGAGCTCGAACGATTAGGTGTTGATGTCATTGAAGCGGGCTTTCCTATTTCGAGTCCTGGCGATTTTGCCTCTGTTGAGGCCATTAGCAAAGCTGTAACCTTCCCCATAGTTTGTGGGCTTACCCGAGCAGTTGAAAAAGATATAAAAGTGGCGGCCGAATCCTTAAAATATGCAAAAAGACCGAGGATTCATACAGGGATTGGAACCTCGGACTCACACATTATCCATAAATTCAATACCACAAGAGAAAAAATAATAGAGAGAGCCGTATCAGCAGTAAAATATGCAAAAACATTCGTTGAGGACGTGGAATTTTATGCAGAAGATGCCGGCAGAACAGATAATCCTTTTTTAGCGGAGGTCATTGAAGCTGTCTTAAAGGCAGGAGCAACCGTTTTAAATATCCCCGATACTACTGGCTATTGTCTTCCCGAGGAATATGGTCAAAAAATAGCTTACCTCCGCGATAATGTTCCTGGTATTGAAAAAGCCATTCTTTCCACTCATTGTCATAATGATCTGGGATTGGCTACAGCTAATTCTATTGCAGGTGTATTAAATGGTGCCCGACAAATAGAATGTACCATAAACGGTATTGGTGAAAGAGCGGGTAATACCGCACTCGAGGAGGTAGTTATGATTATGAAACAACATCCCTATCTAAATTTGATAACGGGAATTGACACAAAATTGTTAAACCCAATAAGTCATTTAGTTAGAGATAGAATGGGTATGCCTGTGCAACCCAATAAAGCCATTGTTGGCGACAACGCCTTTGCCCATTCCTCAGGCATTCACCAGGACGGTGTTATAAAGCAGAGAGACACTTATGAAATCATGGATCCCCGTGATGTCGGTGTAGATACCTCAAAAATTGTTCTTACGGCAAGAAGTGGCAGAGCCGCTATTGCCTATCGATACAAACAAATTGGGTATGACCTGACAAAAGATGAACTGGATTTAGTTTATTCCCTATTTTTATCAGTCGCTGACGCTCAAAAAGAGGTAATAAACGAAGATTTGGAAAAATTAATAGCTAAAGTAAGAGTAAGTTTACCCGTTTAAATTAAAAACTTTCTATCATGCCTAAAACCCTATTTGATAAAATCTGGAATAATCACATAGTAAATACCGTGGAAGGTGGAACAGCAGTGTTATATATCGATCGTCATTTTATACACGAAGTTACCAGCCCTCAGGCATTTGACGGTTTAGCATCCAGAAACATACCTGTTTTCAGGACGGCGCAGACCATTGCCACTGCTGATCACAATGTTCCAACGGAAAATCAACATTTACCTATTAGTGAACCATTATCTAAGTTTCAGGTTGATAAATTGATTGAAAACTGTGATAAATATGGCGTTTCTCTGTATGGTTTAGGTCATCCCTATCAAGGTATCGTCCACGTTATAGGACCAGAATTAGGTATCACTCAACCAGGAATGACTATTGTTTGCGGAGATTCTCACACTTCCACCCACGGCGCATTCGGCTGTATAGCCTTTGGCATAGGAACTAGTCAGGTAGAACAAGTACTTGCTTCTCAATGTCTTTTGCAACTGAAGCCAAAACAAATGCGCATCAATGTAGAAGGCAAGCTTCATCAGGGGGTAACGGCAAAAGATGTTATTTTGTATATCATTTCAAAACTTACCACCAGCGGTGGAACAGGTTATTTTGTTGAATATGCAGGAAGTACTATCAGAGATTTATCTATGGAAGGAAGAATGACTGTCTGTAATATGAGCATTGAAATGGGCGCAAAAGGTGGTCTGATAGCCCCTGACGAAAAAACTTTTGACTATATGAATGGTAAAAAATACGCTCCCAAAGATGCCGCATTTGACCAGGCAGTAAGCTATTGGAAAACCCTGCCTTCCGATGAAGATGCCTCCTTTGATGTAGAATTTACTTTCCAGGCAAGCGATATCATGCCCATGGTAACCTATGGAACTAATCCTGGTATGGGTATGGGTGTAAGACAATCAATTCCCCAACCAATGGATCCTGCCAATAGAAATAGTTTTGATAAGTCCCTAGCCTATATGGGTTTACATGCGGGTGAATCTCTTTTGGGTAAAGAAATTCAGCATGTTTTTATTGGTAGTTGTACCAACTCAAGGATGGAAGATTTGCGATTGGTTGCCGACTATGTGAAGGGGAAACAAAAAGCGCCTCATGTAAAAGCTATGATTGTGCCAGGCTCAAAACAGGTTGAGGCACAAGTTATTTCGGAAGGTCTTGACCTTATTTTTAAAGAAGCTGGCTTTGATTTTAGAGAACCCGGCTGTTCTGCCTGCCTTGGTATGAATGAAGATAAAATTCCAGCGAATGAATATTGTGTTTCTACCTCCAATCGAAATTTTGAAGGACGACAGGGACCGGGTGCGCGGACTATTTTGACCAGTCCATTAATGGCCGCAGCCGCAGCAATTAGTGGCAAAATTATTGACGTAAGCCTCGATTAAACCAGCCTAATTTTACTCATGGAAAAATTTACTCTACTACAATCTACTGCCGTTCCTCTTCCGAATGAGGATATTGATACTGACCAGATTATTCCCGCCAGATTTCTAAAAGCAACTACCCGAGAGGGCTTTGGAGATAATTTATTCAGAGATTGGCGGTACCATTCCGATGGTAGTCAAAAAGCTGAATTTATCCTCAATAATCCTATCTATAAAGGTGCCATTCTCGTGGCAGGGAGAAATTTTGGTTGTGGATCCAGCCGTGAACACGCAGCCTGGGCCATAGCTGATTATGGATTCAAAGCGGTAGTATCTAGTTTTTTTGCCGATATTTTTAAAGGCAATGCACTTAATAACAGCCTCCTTCCCGTTACAGTATCCGATAATTTTTTAAACAAAATATTTGAGGCTATTGAAAATGACCCCAATGCCGGAATTGAAATAAATCTTGAAAACCAATCTATTTCTATTTCAAATAGTTCAGAAGTAGCATATTTTGAAATGGATCCATATAAAAAAATATGTCTGTTGAACGGGTACGATGATATTGACTTTCTGTTGAGTCAAAAAACTATCATAAACAACTTTGAAGAAAACAACCGCTACCCTTTTAATCCAATAAACTAACTATGGAAAAGAATATAGCCGTTCTCTCCGGTGATGGCATCGGCCCGGAAGTCATTGAACAAGCCTTAAAGGTATTAACTGCCATTGAAACAAAATTTAATCATAAGTTCCATACTCATTTTGCTTTGGTAGGAGCCATTGCTATAAACCAAACCGGAAATCCCCTACCCGAGGAAACCCTTGCCATTTGTTTACAAAGTGATGCAGTGCTTTTTGGTGCCATTGGCGATCCAAAATATGACAACGATCCAAGTGCTCCCGTAAGACCTGAACAGGGCTTGCTTCGGCTTAGGAAAAGTTTAGGCTTATTTGCCAATGTCAGACCCGTCACCACCTATCCAACGCTTTTGTCTTTGTCGCCTTTAAAGGAAGAAAAAATTAAAGGCGTTGATTTTGTTATTTATCGCGAATTAACCGGGGGTATTTATTTTGGGGAAAAAGGCAGAAAAGATGATATAGCCTACGACCATTGCGTTTATTCCAGAGAGGAAATTGCCAGGATTACCCGCTTAGCCTTTGATGCTGCCAGACTCAGAAGAAAAAAAGTAACCCTGGTAGATAAAGCCAACGTGTTGGAAACGTCAAGACTTTGGCGCGATGAGGTGAAGCGTATTTCAGCCCAATACCCCGATGTTGAACTTGATTTTCTCTTTGTAGATAATGCTGCGATGCAAATCATTCAGTTTCCCTCTCAATTTGATGTAATGCTCACTGAAAATATGTTCGGTGATATTTTAAGTGATGAAGCGAGTGTAATCACAGGTTCTATGGGCTTATTACCTTCTGCCTCGGTTGGTGCAAAAACTTCCCTTTATGAACCCATACACGGTTCTTATCCTCAAGCAACGGGACTTGATATCGCGAACCCTATGGCAACCATTTTATCTGCAGCTATGATGTTAGATTCATTTAATTTGCATGCCGAGGCTGAAGTCATTAGAGAAAGTGTAAAAAACCTGCTAGAAAGTGGTTACGGCACTGCCGAATTACAATTACCCCATTCTTGTAAATGTTCCGAAATTGGCGATCTTATAGCAGCAAAAATATTGGCTATGTAATTTTTCTCCTCCTTCTTACCATTTTCTAGTGGTTTTTTTTGAACGACTTTTCATCTTTTTGCGTTTATGATTAAAATACCGTTTTATGGAAAACGATTCAAAGCAAGTTTGCCTGAATAACAAGGATGTACATTTAGCTGATATTGCGGAAAAAGTTTTTAACAAAAAAAGGATTACGCAGGAAGAAGGATTATATCTTTTTGAACATGCCTCTCTTGGTTACTTAGGTACCCTGGCCAATTTTATTCGGGAGGAGAAAAATGGTAAGAACACTTATTTTAATAGAAATTTTCATATTGAGCCAACGAATGTTTGTATTTATACCTGTACTTTTTGCTCCTATTCCCGATTAATAAAAGAGAGAAAGGACGGTTGGGAATATACCTTAGACGAGATGATGGATATTGTCCGCAAATATGATCAGGAACCTGTTACCGAGGTTCATATTGTTGGAGGTGTTCTTCCAAAATATGATGTTTCCTTTTATGCTGAATTATTTAAAACGATAAAAAAACATCGCCCAGAGTTACACATAAAGGCCTTAACCCCCGTCGAATACCATTATATTTTCAAAAAAGAAAAAATTAGCTACGAAGAGGGCATGGCACGCATGTTGGAAGCAGGTCTGGATTCTTTGCCAGGCGGGGGTGCTGAAATTTTTCACCCCGAAATAAGAGATCAGATTGCTGGTGGTAAATGTTCCGGGGAAGAATGGTTGAGAATTCATGAAATATGGCATGATTTAGGTAAAAAATCAAATGCTACCATGCTTTATGGACATATCGAATCCAATTTTCATAGAATAGATCACCTGGAAAAATTGAGGGCTTTACAAGATAAGACAGGTGGATTTCAAACATTTATTCCCCTGAAATTTAGAAATAAAGATAATCAATTGTCTCACCTGAAAGAAGTTAGCGCGCTGGATGATCTTCGAAATTATGCGGTTAGTCGCATCTATCTCGATAATTTTGACCATATCAAGGCCTATTGGCCTATGATTGGTAGAAATATGGCCCAGTTATCTCTATCCTTTGGCGTCGATGATATTGACGGAACTATTGACGATACTACAAAAATATACAGCATGGCGGGGTCGGAAGAACAAACCCCTTCGTTGAGTACCCGCGACCTGGTAAATTTAATAAAAGCGGTGGGCAAACATCCTTTAGAACGCGACACTCTTTACCATATTTTACACGATTTCACTAATGAAACTTTTAAAGAAGATGAAGTCATGAATGGCTATGTTTCTTTGCCCGTTTTTAATGCTAAATAAATGAATAAAAATATTTTTATACTTCGCCACGGAGAAACTGAAAACAATCGGCTTGCTATTGTTCAGGGTTCGGGTATTGACGGAACGCTAAATGAGAAAGGGGAAGAACAAGCGAAAGCATTCTTTAAAAAATACCAGGAAATCCCCTTTGAATTAGTGGTAACATCAACCCTTCAAAGGACACACCAAACGGTTAAATCCTTTATTGACAAAGGCATACCCTGGGTACAATTACCTGAAATAAACGAAATGAACTGGGGTATTCACGAGGGTAAATCGTATGCAATGTGGATGGAGCAATCCTACAAAGAAGCTATAACCGACTGGCAAAGTGGTCGCTATGAGACCAGGCTTGAAAATGGGGAGAGCGCCGCGGAATTAGCCTCAAGAATGGAGGTGTTTATGCATTGGCTTGAAAACAGGGAAGAATCCACCATTTTAATTTGTAGCCATGGTAGAGCCATGCGATGTATGATGACTTATTTTTTTGGTCTCCCCGTATCGGAAATGGAAAAATTCAGCCATAAAAATACCGGTTTATACCAATTTTCAAAAGATCAAAATGGCTTTAATTCTATTTTAATGAACGATATAGGCCATTTAAATACAGACAATGGCTTTCCCTTCTAATCAGATAACAGAGAAATTTAATATTGCAGCGGTAAGCTATTTGAATACAAAACCTCTTCTTTATGGTTTATTGAATAGTCCTTTGGCGGGGAATATAAATCTAATGCTGGATATTCCATCTGCCTGTGCCACTAAAATGATTCATGGAGAGGTAGATTTAGCCCTTATTCCCACCGCAGTAATTCCTCAAATACCCAATGTTGTTCTATTTTCAAATTATTGTATTGGCTCTCAAAACAAAGTAAAAACGGTTGGAATTTTTTCTTATAAGCCTATAGATCAAATTGATACATTAATTCTCGATTTTCATTCCCGAACCTCAGTCCTCCTTGTTCAAATCCTGTTAAAAGAGTTTTGGCAGCAAAAGCTCCATTTCGTAGTAGGCAAACCAGGCTTTGAAAATCATGTTTCTGAAAATACCGGCCTCCTTATCATCGGGGACAGAACGATGGGCTTACATGAAAAATATCCTTATTTTTATGACTTAGGTGAAGCCTGGCGGGAACATACCTCTCTCCCCTTCGTTTTCGCCGCCTGGGTGAGTAACCATAAAGTAGGAAAAATTTTCGAAAACGATTTTAACAATGCCCTTCATGCCGGATTAGCAGCCATACCCGAGTTACTCTTACTATTGCCTGATTCACCTACTGGCTTTGACTTAAAAAGCTACTTTTCTACCAATATATATTATCATCTAGACGAGGAGATGAAGGCGGGGATGTCTTTATTTTTCGAAAAATTAGCACAATATTCCAATCACTTATTTCAATAATTATCATGAATGAAATCATTCTGGGGGGTGGCTGCTTTTGGTGTCTTGAAGCTGCCTTTCAATTACTCAAGGGAGTCGAATCTGTTCAATCTGGATATGCCGGAGGAACCAAAGAAACCGCTCATTATAAAGAAGTATGTTCGGGAAAAACGAACCATGCCGAGGTGGTTAAAGTAATCTATGACCTGAAAATAATCAGTTTAGATGACCTGTTGCGTGTTTTCTGGCAAATCCATAACCCTACCACGCTCAATAAACAAGGAAATGATGTGGGGCCTCAGTATCGGTCTATCATTTTTTATGCCGACGACGAAGAGAGGGAAATAATTGAATTATCTATCGAAAAGGAAGCAAAACCTCTCTGGGGTTCCAGTATAGTAACCTTTGTAGGAGAAAGCCAGGAATTTTATCCTGCAGAGGCGGAACACAATAACTATTTCCAGAAAGTGGGTGATCGCAATCCTTACTGTACTTATGTAGTTAAACCAAAAGTGACCAAAGTCATTGAGAAATTTGGTGATAAGTTAAAAAACTTGTAGAATAGTAGGCGGCAAATACCACATATTTTCCTATCTTGGAAAATAAGATGGGTAGCTTTAAACTAAATAAGATAATTATCATTGATATTTGTTGAAAAATAGAAAAAATGAAGGTAGGAATTGTAAAAGAAAGCCGAGATCCCCGGGTAGCCATTGTACCCGACACTCTTTCTAAATTGTCCGCATTGGGCGTTTCTGTGATTATGGAAGCGGGTGCTGGGGATGAGTCATTTTTTTCCGATAATGATTATGTTGGGGCAACCGTATTGAGCCGTGATGAGGTCTTGAAACAAGCAGACATTATTGTTACATTCAATCCATTATCTCAGGAAGAATGGAAGTTGGTCGGTCAAAATGCCATAATGATATCCCAATTTGCCCCATTTGCTGATGCAGAGGTAGTTCCAAACTTGTTGAAGGAAGGAAAGAAGGCATTTAGTATGGATATGATACCCAGAACTACGCTGGCTCAATCAATGGATGTTTTGTCCTCTATGGCCTCTATCGCAGGCTATCAGGCAGTACTGGTCGCTGCAGCAAAACTTCCCCGGTATTTACCGATGTTGATTACCGCTGCGGGAAGTATAAAACCATCTAAAGTTTTAATTTTAGGCGCTGGGGTTGCTGGACTACAAGCTATTGCCACAGCTAAACGATTAGGTGCCATTGTTGAGGTATTCGACACCAGAATGGCTGTAAAAGAAGAAGTCCAAAGTTTAGGTGGTAAGTTTATTGAGGTTGAAGGAGCAAAAGACGACAAAAGTGCTGGCGGTTATGCCGTAGAGCAAACCGAGGAGTTCCTTGCACGTCAGAGAGCTGAAGTGCAGGCCAGGGCAGTAAAATCAGATATTATTATTACTACAGCTCAGGTAAGAGGTAGAAAAGCACCTATTTTACTGGAAAAAGAAACAGTAAATCAAATGAGAGCGGGTTCTGTTATCATTGATCTTGCGTCTTCAACCGGTGGAAATTGTGAACTTTCAAAAGATAATGAAACCATTGTTGTTAACGGTGTAACCATTATTGGAAATTCTCAATTGCCCGCACAAATGCCTCAGGATGCTAGTTTTTTATACAGCAACAATGTGTTGAACTTCTTAAAGACTATGGTTCGGGAAGGTAAGTTACATACTGATTTCAATAACGAAATTATCAAAGGTGCTTGTATAACCGATGAATTATTCGTTTAATTTTATAAAATAACGATTTTTTATGGAAAATTTTTATGGCTTTTTTTTAGATAATTTGCTGATAATATACTTATTAGCTTTTACCGTTTTATTGGGATTTGAGATTATCGCAAAAGTTCCCACTGTTTTGCATACCCCTTTAATGTCAGGTTCTAATGCGATAAGCGGCGTGGTTGTCATAGGGGCCATCCTATTGGTTCGTTTAACCGATCCAACAGATTACCTCACCCTTTCTCTTGGATTTGCTGGAATTATATTAGGTATGATTAATGCAGCCGGGGGATTTGTAGTCACAGACAGAATGCTTGAAATGTTTAAAAAGAAAAAGAAATAATACTATGCTACTTACTTTTATTATAGAAATTTTTTTCCTTTTAGGATCCATTGGCTTTATTTGGGGACTTCGATTGATGAGTTCACCAGAAACAGCAAGAAAAGGAAATATATATGCCGGCGTTGGCATGGCCCTGGCCATTATCGCAGCTTTAATCATGCCATTGGAAGGTAATGTTTCAAATAATTATGCGTGGATTTTTGCAGCGCTAATCGTTGGTACCATCATTGGTTACTATTCAGCCATTAAAGTAGCTATGACATCTATGCCTCAGATGGTTTCCTTATTCAACGGATTGGGCGGCGCCTGCGCCGTCGTTTTGGGCTTGGCTGATGTTCTACATTATTATGACGGAACGAAGGTGGTCGATACACTTGGCTTTCTGACTGTTTTACTAACCTTATTTATTGGCGGCGTCGCTTTTACCGGTAGTATATTTGCCTATGCTAAATTAGAAGATCTTGTTGACGACAAAAAGGTAACGCTACCTAAACACAGCGTGGTCAATATGATAATGCTTGCTGGTCTTATTGGATTAGGTGCCTATATTTTAATGCAAGGTGAAGCCATAGGAATGGAAGCGGCAATTATTTTCCTGGTTATTTCATTAATCTATGGCGTAAGTTTTGTAGCCCCCATTGGTGGAGCTGATATGCCTGTCGTTATTTCCCTGCTTAATTCATTTTCCGGCCTTTCTGGTGCTGCAGCAGGTATCTTATTCGATAGTCAGTTTATGGTTGTTGGTGGTATTTTAGTAGGTGCATCCGGTACTATTTTGACGGTAATGATGTGTAATGCGATGAACCGTTCCATCTGGAATGTTTTAATTGGTGGTTTCGGTGGAACTTCCGCAGTTGGTGCTACCGCAACGGGTGGAACGGTTAAGGAAATTTCCTTAAATGACGCTTCCATACAACTCTATTATTCTCAATCAGTTATAATTGTACCTGGCTATGGATTAGCTGTTGCCCAGGCTCAAAAAATTTGTAAAGAAATTGATGATCAGCTTTCAGCCAACGGGGTTGACGTTAAATATGCTATTCATCCCGTTGCCGGCAGAATGCCTGGACACATGAACGTACTTTTAGCAGAAGCTGACGTACCTTACCCCAAATTATTAGACCTTGACGAGGCAAATAGTGCACTAAGTTCTGCCGATGTTGCCATCATTGTAGGTGCTAATGATGTGGTAAATCCAGCAGCAGAAGATGACCCGGGAAGCCCCATTTATGGCATGCCTGTACTAAAAGTCTGGAATGCCAAATCGGTTATTGTTTTGAAAAGAAGTATGCGATCTGGGTACGCTGGCATTGAAAATCCACTATTTTTTCACGACAGAACTAAAATGTTGTTTGGTGACGCGAAGGAAGTACTTGGTAAATTAAGTAGTGAAATTAAATCTCTTTAAATATTAAAATCATGGATTGGATTATTGCAAATTATTTATTGGTTTTGTTGGGTATTTTTGTATTCGTGTCTGGCATGTTTACCATCAAACAACAGACTGTTGCTATCCTGGAAAGATTTGGTAAATTCCACAGCATTAGAAAGCCTGGATTACATTTTAAAATTCCCGGAGTGGACAAAATTTCCGGAAAAATTTCTTTGAAAATCCAACAACTGGATGTGAATGTTGAAACAAAAACTAAGGACAATGTATTTGTGAAAATCAAGGTATCCGTACAATTCAAAGTCTTGGAGGAAAAAGCTTACGACGCATTTTACAAGCTGGATAATCCTACTGAACAGATAACGGCTTATGTGTTCGATACTATTCGCGCTGAAGTACCAAAATTAAGACTGGATGACGTTTTTGAAAGAAAAGACGATGTCGCTGTAGCTATTCGAAGAGAATTAGAAGAAGCTATGAATACCTACGGTTATGGCATTGTTAAAGCGTTGGTTACAGATATTGACCCTGATCATGCGGTTAAAAATGCAATGAATAGAATCAATGCAGCAGAAAGGGAGAAAATCGCCGCAGAATATGAGGGAGAATCTGAGCGTGTAAAAATTGTTGCTAAGGCGAGAGCTGAGGCCGAAAGCAAACGGTTACATGGTCAAGGTATTGCAGATCAACGCAGAGAAATTGCCAGAGGTTTGGAAGAATCTGTTCATCTTTTAAATAAAGTGGGAATTAATTCTCAGGAAGCCTCGGCATTAATTGTGGTGACACAACATTATGACACGCTGCAATCTTTAAGTGAAAAGGTAAATAGCAACCTTATTTTGTTGCCAAATAGTCCTACCACAGCAAGTGATATGCTAAACTCAACCATTACTTCCTTTGCTGCTTCTCACCAACTTGGAGAACAACTTAAACTTAAGAATCCAATGCCTAAATTGGAAGAAAAGATTAAATTAAAAGAATAAATTTTTAAACTGAATTATTGATTTGAAACTAATCTACTTATGCACAAATTTATCATTACGCTTAGTCTTTGTATGTTATTCATACAAGTCCAGGCACAAGAAGATCCCTCAAAGGATCCCGCTGCCGCAGCAAAAAAACCTGCTAAGGCAAAATCTTTTTCCGATATTATTCCAGCAGACGCTGTTACAGACGCCGGACTTTTTACCATTCACAGAGTAGGACAAAAATACTTCTTTGAAGTACCAAAAGTCATTCTGGGCAGGGATATTCTTGTTGCCAGCGTAATTTCCGGGCATGTAAAAGGACTAAACTTCGGAGGAGCCGGTATGCGTTCCAGACCTCAGCAAATTGTTCGCTGGTATATGCAAGACGATAAAATTTTATTGAAATCCACGACGTATGATGCCATTGCAGACCCTGCTCTACCTGTAGCAAAGGCAGTTCAACGAAATAATTTTGAGCCTATTATCATGGTTTTTGATCTTGCTACCATGTCAAAAGATTCCAGTGCCGTTGTTTTCGACGCTACTAGTTTATTCACTTCTGACATTCCTATGATTGGACCACTCACTAAAACTGAAAAAAGGACTTTTGAAATACAGGCGTTAGATGCTAAAAGATCTTACGTAACAAGTATAAAAAGTTATCCTCAAAATACAGAAGTTAGGCATGTACTTACTTTCACAGGAACTAACATACCAGATAATCAGCTGACGAATACCCTCAGTATTGAAATGAATCAGTCGTTTATCTTACTGCCTGAAAAGATATGGCAACCAAGATTTTTAGATGAACGTGTAGGTTATTTTTCTCTTTCAAGAATGAATTACGGCTTGGACGAACAGAAAGCGGCTACACAAACATTAATTACCCGCTGGAGATTGGAACCCAAAGACCCTGCAGCTTATTTCAGAGGAGAATTGGTTGAACCTGTTAAACCTATTGTTTATTACATCGATCCAGGTACACCTATGGAATGGCGGCCTTTCCTTAAGAAAGGGATAGAAGATTGGCAGGCTGCTTTTGAAACAGCAGGATTTAAAAATGCGATCATTGCCAAAGACCCTCCAACACCGGAAGAAGACCCTGAATGGTCTCCGGAAGATGTTCGCTACTCTGTAATACGTTACATTACTACTGATATTCAAAATGCCGTTGGACCCCATGTCCATGACCCAAGATCAGGCGAGATCATTGAATCTGATATCCTTTGGTATCACAATGTTATGAACCTACTAAGAAATTGGTTTTTCATTCAAACCGCAGCAGCTAATCCTGAAGCAAGAACCCCTAAATTTAAGCAGGAATTAATGGGTGAATTAATTCGCTTCGTTGCCGCTCATGAGGTAGGTCATACCTTAGGATTACCCCATAATATGGGTTCCAGCTCTGCTTACCCCGTCGATTCACTTCGTGCACCAGGTTTCGTTCAAAGGATGGGCGTTGCTCCTTCTATTATGGATTATGCCCGATTCAATTATGTCGCTCAACCGCAGGACAAAGGGGCAGGTTTTTATGCAGCCGTTGGACCTTATGATAAATGGTCCATCGAATGGGGATACAGGCTTATTAAGGATACCAGTGATCCGGAAAAAGAGAAACCTACGCTAAATACATGGATTCTTAATAAAGCAGCCAATCCTATTTACCGCTACGGTCAACAGCAGTTCAATACCATTGATCCAAGTGGCCAAACAGAAGACATTGGCGATGATGCCATAAAAGCTTCTGATCTCGGCATTGAGAACTTAAAGGTCCTTACCAGTAAACTAATAGATTGGACAGTGAAACCTGGGGAAGATTTTGCCGAACTTGCGGAACTTTACACCAATATGGCGGGACAGTTTCGCCGTTACATGGGTCACGTTGTAAATAATGTAGGTGGTACCTACGAATATGACAAAACGGGAGAACAAAAAGGTCCTGTTTATGTAAACGTTGCCCGCGAAAAACAAATTAGAGCTATGCAATTCTTCGATCGCCAGTTGTTTACTACTCCTTATTGGATGATTAATAACGATATTCT
>CAMDWC010000018.1 GCA_945878825.1 Haliscomenobacter hydrossis DSM 1100 | reverse complement strand
TTTCCCTATTTATTTATCTGTTGTTTAAGAAATTATTGAATTCAGACTTCGCTATTTGGCTTTGAAAAAGTGCAGTATGACCTCCTGGTATTTCAACAAATTGACGATTTTGACAATTTGTACAATTTAATACATCTTGTTTAAAAGTTGGCCAAGAATACATTTGAATTGCCATATCTGCTAATCCTTGAACAAATAATATATCCGATTTAAAACCATTTGTGAAATTAAGTAATGACCTAAAGTTTCGGAGCAAATTATCGTATCATTTTGTAAGGACATTTAATGCTGGAAAAATGAATTTAAACCATTTATTTCAACTAATTATCTTATTTTCTAACCGTTTCTAGCATTAATTTCAATGAAATTATAACCTTGGTGAGTTCTTTGACTCAATGATGTTTTTTAGCGGTTTTTAATAAAATATTTGAATCTGATGAATATTCACCCGCTTCAGAGATATTTTTAATAATTTTACTATGTTGCATTTTTGACTGATTTGGAAATTTGGATTTAACTAACTAAAAATTAACAAGTTATGCCCCAAAGTGCAACTTTTTTATCATTTTATTTGATTGATAATCAGCTTTTTAGCAACTCCGAAACTTTAGTTAATAACACAATTACTCCCCAAAGCGTTTGCGGTGCTTTCTAAGGTTTTCAAGTCTGAAAATTTAATTATTTATAATTAAAAAGATCGACTTATTTAGGCTTTATACTGAAAATAGGATTATAGAATCTTTTGGACGAAGAATCAATGGTGACAGGATTAGCAAATAGTTATACTATTACCAACTTAATTATTAATTAATAATAATTTAATAAATACTTAACTTTTGTTTTATTTATTTGTGCAAAATATATAATTATGAAGCAAATATTTACAATGTTACTTTTAGTTTCTTCTATGAGTATTTTTGCACAGAAAACCATTCAAGTAAGGGTTTCGAATGCAAATGACGATTTAGAAGAATACATTCCTGGTCAGAATCAAACTAAAACCTTAGGTTCTATGGATGCAGGTAGTTCGGATCTTGAACTTGGTTCTGAATCGATTAATAATAAAGATCCACAATTGGTAGGCATGAGGTTTAATGGTATCCAAATACCCAAAAATGCCTTAATTACGAAAGCTTACATTCAATTTACTGTAGATGCTACCAGTAAGAATTCTGACCCATCGGAACTTTTTATTTATGCTGAAAATGCCGATAACCCTCGCATATTTTCTCCTGACACCCTCTTTAATTTGAGTTCTAGAAGTAAGCTAAATGATTCTATATTTTGGAAAATTCAAGATGCTTCCTGGAAAACAGTTGGAGCAGCTGGTCCAGACCAAAGAACGTCAGACTTATCACGTCTTGTTCAGGCTTTAGTCAATAGGGATGGTTGGAATTTAGGCAATTCAATGGCTTTTTACATTAAAGGTAAAGGAACAAAAGAGGTTGAAGCTGCAGATGATGAAACGTCAAAAGCGCCATTGTTAGTAATAGAATATATTGTTTCCACCACAATATCATCAAAGGTTGCTTCAGCTAATGATGATTTAGAAGAATACATCCCTGGTCCGAATCAGACTAAAACCTTAGGTTCTATGGATGCAGGTAGTTCGGATCTTGAACTTGGTTCTGAATCAATTAATAATAAAGATCCTCAATTGGTAGGTGTAAGATTTACCAATTTGAACATTCCACAAGGTGCACTTATCCAAGATGCCAGAATACAATTTACGGTGGATGCAACCGGCAAAAATAGTGATCCAATTGAATTATTTATTTACATTCAAGATGCTGAAAATCCTGGGACTTTTATTCCGGATAGCCTTTTTAACATTTCTAAAAGAATTATTATTAAAGATTCTGTTTTTTGGAAAATTCCTGACGCAAGTTGGAAAACTGCGGGACAGGCAGGTGGAGATCAATTAACACCCAATCTATCAAAATTAGTTCAAAATATAGTAAATAAACCAAACTGGAAAGCTGGAAATGCAATGGTTTTCTTATTGAAGGGTATAGGAACTCGTGAAGCAGAAGCTGCTGATGACGAAGTTACTAAAGCTCCTTTGTTTATAGTTAAATTTATTCCGGTTAATGCAATTTCTACTATTGTTTCCTCTCCTAATGATGATATTGAGGAATATATTGCAGGTGCAAATCAAACCAAAACATTAGGAACAATGGATGCCGGAAGTTCTGATTTAGAGCTTGGTTCGGAATCTGCCAATAATAAAGATCCTCAATTGGTTGGAATAAGATTTGCTTCCGTAAAGGTGGATAAATCAAAAGCTTTAAAATCAGCTTACATTCAATTTACTACCGATGCGATTAGTAAAAACTCGGATCCTTCAGAACTTTACGTTTATGCGCAAGATGCGGATAATCCGATAACATTTTATCCAGATTCATTATTTAATGTTTCTAAACGTCCACAATTGAAAGATTCCATTTTCTGGAAAATTCCTAATGGAACCTGGAAAACGGCTGCTGAGGCTGGACCTGACCAGCGTACGCCCAATTTATTGCCATTAATTCAATCGTTAATTCAAAGAGATGGCTGGAAAACTGGAAATGCAATGGCCTTTTTTATAAAAGGTATTGGAACTCGCGAAGCAGAATCGGCAGATGATGAAGTAACAAAAGCACCTAAATTAATCATTGAATATTTTGAGACTGAAACAGATACTGTGCCTCCAGGGAATTCAATAAGTGTTTTTCCAATTAAAAAGGGCGAATCATGGTCTTATGCTCCTGGAGCAGCAAACCTGGATTCAATTTGGTTCTCGACAAATTTTGTCGATACTAACTGGAATTTTGGAAAAGCTCCACTTGGTTTTGGTGAAAAAGGAATTGTAACCACTTTATCCAAAAATCCTGGGAACACCTTATTCAGGAAAAAAGTTTCTATCGCTACAGCTAGTTCCCTTTCTGACGTTTATGAATTCCATCTACGTGCAGATGATGGGGCAGTAGTTTACGTAAACGGAAAAGAACAATTCAGAACAAACATGCCTTCTTCAAATGTGACTTTCTCGACCTTATCAGCACGAAAAGTGGAAGGAAATGAAGAGTTACCCTATTATTTATTTGAGGTTCCAAAATCTGCTTTTAAAGAAGGTGAAAATCTAATTGCTGTAAGTATTCACTCATCTGCAGCAAATGATGACGATTTGTTTTTTGATTTATTTATAACGCCTCGGGTATTTAAAACAAATGCTCCTGCCTTGGGTTGTCTGGATCCAAACGATGGCCATATTAGTTGCTTTACCTCTGTTATTCCGAGAATTCAGAATGATACGCTTCAAATTCCTGAGCGTTCTCACGTTTTTCAATATGTTACCGTAGAAGGTGATCCTTACAATAAAGGTACAGGTGCCTTAGGAAGCAATTTTGATTTCACTGGTTATGTTCCAAAAAATGGATCAAGTAAAGAAGGTTACCTCTCCATCAATCATGAAACTGATCCCGGGGGCGTTTCAATGCTTAATATCCGTTTTGATGAATCTGTGGGTTTATGGAAAGTAGATTCAGCTCAAGCCATTGACTTTTCAACCGTTGGAGGAACTATTCGAAATTGTTCAGGCACGGTAACCCCATGGAACACTATCATTACTTGTGAAGAGGATTATGGCAAAAATTCCGACGGAAATGGTGATGGGTATTTCGATATTGGATGGTGTACAGAAATAGATCCTATAACTAAAAAAATAAAGGATTATGGTACAGGAAAACCACAAAAGCTTTGGGCTTTAGGTCGTATTAGTCATGAAAATGTAGTGGTTGACCCGATAGATAAGAAAACAGTTTATTTTGGCGAAGATGAAGGGAATGGTGCCGTTTATAAGTTTATCTCCGATAAAGCTGGTGATTTAAGTAATGGAAAATTATATGCATTGGTTCTTGATTCTGTTTACACAGGTGGCGATTACAAAGGTAGTACTGGTAAATGGGTCGTTGTTCCTAATTCAACCATTGCGGAAAGAAATGATACCAAAAAATTAACTTTAGCATTAGGTGCTACAAAATTTGCTGGTGTCGAAGATGTAGAAATCAGTCCTTTAAATCAATTGATTTATTTTGCAGTAAAAGGCGCAGGAAGAGTTTATAGATTTAAAGATAATGGAACTGTAATATCTAATTTTGAAACATTTCTTGGTGGTTTGAATTATAGGGTAAATGTTGGGAGTCAAGTTATAGCTGAAAGCTTTGGTTCAGGTATTGATAATCTTGCTTTCGATGAACGCGGAAATCTTTATGCTCTTCAAGATGGTGGAAATAATTATGTATGGATGGCTACCGCTAAACATACTCAAGCTGCACCTCAAGTTGAAGTATTTATGAATACACCTATTGGTTCTGAACCTACAGGTATTACTTTTACTCCTGATCATAAATATATGTTTATTTCAATTCAGGAACCAAATGCTACAGTAAAACAATCGGATGTCGCTAAAAGATCGGTAACTCAAAATCTAAGTTACGCTTTGGCCATTGCTAGAACTGCTAATTTGGGTCAGGGTAGAACTACCCGTGTAAATGAATTACCTGCTTTAACACCAGATTTCCAACTATTTCCTAATCCTGCAAGCGATTTCGTTTCTGCTTCTATTTATCTTAAGGAAAATGCAAATCTGAATCTACAGGTTTTTGATACAAAAGGAAGATTGGTACTAATGAGGGATTTAGGTAAACAAACGACTGGAGATTATCGTATCGAATTCGAAACATCGAACCTTACGAATGGCATTTATTTCGTAAAAGTAAATGCTGACTCAATGAGTTCAATACTTAAATTAGTCGTAAACCATTAATGTGAAATATTTGATCAACTATATTTCATTTTTAATTTTGATTTTAGCCACATTGTCGTGTAATCATTCTATGAAAACTTTGCTTCCTTCATTTGAAACGAAGCCGGTTTATTCAAAAGGTGATGCTGCAGACGATGTGGCTATTTTTACCGATATAAAGAATGAATATCCTCTTTCCATCATTGCGACTGATAAGCAATTAGGTCTTTTGGTTTATGATATGAAAGGTAATATTCTATGCTCGGATTCTTCAGGGCATATTAATAATGTTGATTTAAGGAAAGTTTCTGATGAAAGGGTGTTAATAGGTTGTTCAAATAGAACGATCAATGCTATGCAGTTTTTTAATTTTCAGAACACACAGCCTTTTTTAATGCCTATTCCTTCCGATTTACCTAAAACGAAAATTGAAGAAGTTTATGGTTTTTGTCTTTTTCAAAATGATTTAAATATTTTTGCTTTTGTCGTGGGTAAAGAAGGGTTGCTTGAAGGATATAAATTGAATTGGGATTCAGATTCGTTAAAAGCGATAAAAACTTATTCCCATTCCTTTTCAACCCAATGTGAAGGATTGGTGTCAGACGATGCCAATGGTAAACTTTACGTTGCAGAAGAAGATTTAGGGGTATGGATGATTGATCTTAATCATCTTGAGGTGAAACCAGAATTAATTATTTCATTGAAAAATAATAAGTATTTAAAAAAAGATTTAGAGGGATTGGCTCTTTTTGAATGGAACAATGAAGTGTATCTTATAGTTTCAAGTCAAGGTAATAATTCGTTTGCTGTTTTTAACTCAAATAATTTTTTTGAATACGTCGGTTCATTTATTATTGGAAAAAACAAAAATATAGACCGGACATCTGAAACGGATGGATTAGATATTTCAAATGGAATTCATGGAATCACTGTTGCACAAGATGGAAATAATACGAATAAGGGGGATAAGGGTAAAAACCAAAATTTTAAAATAGTCGAAAATATTGATTTAATTCAATTTTTAAAAAAACGATAGAAAATGAAATACTTATATGTACTAATTATTATTTCAGCATTTTCAAGTTCAATTCTTTATGCTCAAAGTATCAAAATTGAACGACGAATTCTTGCAACTGATACTATTCTAACAGGAGGTGTGAAAGTTCCTGTATCTACTGATGATGCTGAACAGGAGAATAATGAAATGGATGCTCTTTTTGATGATGACCTTGATGCGGGCTGGGAAGGTGCTCCTGAAGATCAGAATATTTTAACTGCTGGCATACGTTTTCGTCAAATTGACATTCCTCAGGGTGCAAAAATTGATTCGGCTTTCATTACCATTTGGTCCCATGAAGGTAAATCGGCAGATGATATAGCAAATATAAATATTTATGTTGACGCAAATATAAATGCCCCTACTTTTAAACTAGATTCTTTAATCAGCAAACGTACCTTAAGTTTAAATTCGGTAAAATGGATTGAAAATAAACAATGGAAAATTTGGCAACCTTACCGAACTCCTGATATTTCTTCCCTGTTAAAGGAAATGGTAAGTAAACCTTCCTGGAAATCAGGTAATCCGTTAGCTTTTATTTTTGCAGGTGAAAATCAAGGACCGAGTGAGGTAGAAAATGCAAGGGAATTTGAATCTTTTGAAAATATTGCTGATCCTTCTGACGGGGGGGATGGTCAACGTCATCCGGAACGAATTCCTTTACTTACTGTATATTATTCCTTACCCGCTGTTCCGCAGATTAATCAAAGTAACTTAACCTTCAATTTATTTCCACTTTCTACTTATAGAACTGGCTTATTTGATGAAGGAGCAACAGAAATTGTTGATTTTGATTCAGGCTCTTCAAAAATCTTTTTTACAAATGCAAAAGCAAATACTTTAACTGCACTTGATGCTTCAAAACCTTCTTCTTTGACCAAAGCCTTTGATATTTCATTAAGTAATTATGGTGGCAGCGTAAATTCTGTAAGTATTCATAATGGCTTGGTGGCAGTTGCTATGGAAGCTTTAGTGAAAACAGATTCTGGTAGTGTTGTATTTTTTGATACGGATGGCAAATGGTTGAAATCGGTCAAGGTGGGTGCATTACCTGATATGCTTACCTTTTCACCTAATGGAAAAAAACTAATCATTGCTAACGAAGGAGAACCTAATGATGCTTATTCCATAGATCCTGAAGGCTCTATAAGTATTATTGATGTATCTGCTGGTGTTCAGAATGCTACGGTAAAACATATCAATTTCCAATCGCTAAATAGTAAATTAAAGGAACTTGTTGCTGCTGGAATTCGCATTTTTGGACCAAAAGCAAGTGTCGCTCAAGATTTGGAACCAGAATATGTGACTGTTAGTGCCGATAGTAAATTGGCTTATGCGAGCTTGCAGGAAAATAATGCTATGGCGATTATTGATATTGAAAATGCAAAATTATTGAAAATAATCCCCCTTGGTTATAAAAATCATAATTTGCCAGGGAATGGATTTGATGCGAGTAATACTTCAGGAAAAATTGACATTAAAAATCATCCCGTTTTTGGCATGTATTTACCCGATGCTACCAAAACAATCCAAATTGCAGGAAAATCTTATATTTTTACTGCCAATGAAGGGGATGCCAGGGCTTATGCTGGCTTTAATGAAGAAAAAAGAATGGGTACCCTGAAATTGGATACTCAGGCTTTTCCAAATGCCTCTACCTTGCAATCTAATAACGAATTGGGTCGACTATTATCGTCTTCTATCATGGGTGATCTTGATAACGACGGAGATGTTGACCAATTATATTCTTTTGGTGGTCGTTCTTTTTCTATCTGGGATGCAAATTCTGTGGAGCAAGTTTTTGATTCAGGTGATCATATAGAGAAATTGATAGCAGCTAAATTACCAACCTATTTCAATTCAAACCATACGGATAATAATTCATTCAAAGGCAGATCTGATGATAAAGGACCTGAACCAGAAGCTATAGAATTTGCCACTTTAGGAAATGACTTATTTGTTCTTATCGGATTAGAAAGGATTGGTGGTATTATTGTTTACGAAATCAATGACCCTAAATCTCCCAAATTCGTATCATATTTCAATTATAGAAACTTTATGGTGGATCCAAAATCACCTCAAACAGGTGACTTGGGCATAGAGGATATCAAATTTATATCCGCGGATAAATCGCCCATTAAAAAACCATTAGTTCTCGTTGGAAATGAAGTGAGTGGAACAGTATCCTTGTTTTCTATCAATGAGATTTTGTCCGCAAATAGGGAAAATGTGGTACATAACGGGTTTAAGGTTTCTCCTAATCCTTCCGCAGTGTCTAATGTTTGGATTGAATTTCCTGTAGAAGGAGGTGCTGATATTCAATTGACTGATATAACCGGTAGAGTAGTGCTTACCAAGGAAAATATGTATGGTAAAAATTATACTTTAGATATTAATAACTTAACTAATGGGGTTTATTTTGCATCATTACGTCAAAATAATAACATTTATTTACAAAAAATAGTAATAGCAAAACCGTGAGAAATTTCTCCAATTGTTTTATAATTTACTGCAGCATCCTTTGTTGGATGCTGCTTTTTAATTCATCTATTATTGCCCAATCTTTCCTTCGTGGAAAAATACTTGATGCTAAAACAAAGGAGCCTCTCGTTGGTGCCTCCCTTTTAATACTAAATACTGCTTCAGGTGCCTCAAGTGATGATAATGGAAATTTTATTATAACATACCAAAAATCGTTGCCTCTTACTTTACAATGTTCTTACATCGGTTATGAGGTGAAAAATGTAATAATTGATAACAAAGTAGGCGAATCAGTTCAGATTCTTTTACTTCCTAATAGTTTTTTATTAGGTGCTATTGACATAAATGCAGATGCGAAAGGGGCTATTCGTGCTTTAATTCAACAACGCGTTTCCGATCATATAGTTAATGTCCTTGCCTCTGAGCAAATAGAAAAATTTCCAGATGTAAATGCTGCAGAAGCAATTCAACGTATTCCAGGAGTGACTTTACAAAGGGATCAAGGTGAAGGACGTTATGTGCAATTGAGAGGTACGCCCCCGGAATTAACCACTTTTAATGTCAATGGGGAGCAAATGCCTTCCCCTGAAGGTAAAGTAAGATATGTTGGACTTGATATTTTGTCCGTCGATCAAATTGATTTAATTGAGGTGACAAAAGTTTTTACCCCTGATATGGATGCTGATGGTATTGGCGGCAATATAAATGTTATTACCAAAACACCAAATTCTGACATTCCAGAATTAAAAATTAATTTTTCATCGGGATATAATTCCTTAAGAAATAAATATTTAGGCCAATTTCAATTTTCATTCCATCAGAAAATGGGGAAATTAGGTTTTGGTATCGTAGGCAATTATTATGAAAATAATCAAGCTGCCGAAAATATGGAATTTGAATTTGGTAAAGGACCTTTTTATGGTTCACAAAATGAAGAAAAAAACAACTATTTCTTGCAATACAGGGAATCCCAACTTCGATATTATGAAGTTGATAGAAAAAGAATTGGATTAAGTCCCGTTTTAACTTTTAAAGTTAAAACAGGAAAAGAATTCTATTTGAAAGGTTTATATAGTCATTTCGCAGATCAGGAAACCAGACGAAGAATTATTCATACGATGGATGATGCGGTCGATTTTAACTATTATTTATATGGTGGTATTGAAAGAGATCTCAAATTTAGGACTAAAAATCAGAATTTATCTTCGCTTAGCTTTGGGGGTTTATGGGATTGGAAATGGGTTCGATCCGATTTTCAAATTACATTCTCAAATGCAAATGAAAGGGAACCGGATAGGTTAGAAATCAATTTTGAAAATCCAGGAAAAGCAATTCAAATTGCTATGAATCAGAATCACCCTGTTTTCCCAATACCAACGTATCCAACGCCAGAGGGTCAATCATTGTCATCCAATTTTAATTTTTATACTTTTCAATCCTTGTTATTTGAAAATGCTAAAGTGGATGATCGCAATATTACGCCTAGATTGAATGTTGAATTACCTTACACTTTTTCTAAGCTCGGTAAAGGTTATCTTAAATTTGGAGGTAAAATAAGGAGTAAAGAAAAATCCAGAGATATTTCATCAAGTTTTTATGGAGCCTATTTTGAAAATGTTTCTATTTATCCCGGTTCTGCTCCCAAATTATCTATCCCACTTGTTTCTGACGCCTTTTCAAAGAGTAACTTTTTTGGTTCCCCCATTAAAATGGAGGCTATTCCTGGGGTAAATGAAATAAAGGATTTTTTTGAGTTTTATCCTCAACATTTTATTTATAATCGTACAGCTACTAAAGTGGCCACATTTGGTGAAGATTATCAGGCCAAAGAGCGAATTAGTTCTGCTTACGGAATGATTAAACACGAATGGAAGAGGTTGACTCTTATTGCCGGAACCAGACTTGAGCATACTAATATTGATTATCAAGGTTTTCAGGTATTAACAAAAGGAACCCGTTTTCTGGGCTTAGATACTTTACGCGATCAAAGAAATCACCTTTTTTTTCTTCCGCAGTTTCAAATTAATTATCGTTTACCAAATAATACAAATATAAAAGCAGCTTTAACTCACAGTTATGCCAGGCCCAACTTTGAAGATGTCCTACCCTATAGAGAACAAGATAGAACGGAGGTTAAATATGGAAATCCAGATTTAAAATATCCCTTTTCCAGAAATATAGATGTAATCGGAGAGCGATATTTTTCCGATGGCTTTTTATCTTTGGGGCTTTTTTATAAACATATTTCAAATTTTGTTTTTTTTTATAAACGATTTGCTCATGAAGGCGACCCAGCTGATTATTCTCTTGTTGAAATTAATAAAGCCATAAATGGGAATAATGCTCGTTTGGGTGGAATTGAACTGATGTATCAAAGAAAATTATGGTTCTTAACGGGGTTTTTAAAAGATTTTGGCATTTATTCAAATTATACGCTAACTCGGTCAAAAGCTAATATTTTTAAACGATTACCTGCTAATTATACCGAAGCAATCGTGGAATTTGGAAAGGATGATTTTTCAGGATTCGCAAATCTTGCAGAAACAGAATTTATTCCTTTACCTGGTCAAGCTCCTCATGCCGGAAATCTGGCACTTTTCTATGAAAATGCTAAATTCTATGTGAGATTATCTGGTTTTTTCCAAAGTGCTTTCCTTTATCGATTAGGTGCCGATGAGGACCTCGATGAATATTATGGACAACAAATAAGGCTTGATTTTACTGGTAATGTTTCTGTTGGAAAATCAATGCGATTATTCTTGGATGCTGCGAATCTTACTAATACATCCCTTACCTTTTATTTGGGAAATACAAAGAAGATTTCCCGACTTATTGAAAATTACGGTTGGTGGGCTCGTGTGGGAATAAAATGGAATTTAAATTGAATTTATTTTTAGGTTTTATTCTAAAGTTTAGGAGATAATATAAAGCTGATGTTTTCCTAAATAATACTAAAACCAAAGTTGTAAAAGGTGAACATATTAGTATGTTCCAAAGCAGTCTTTTCCCAAAATCTAAAAATTCTGTATCGAGTTTTGTTATATAATCTTAAAAATTGTGATCCGGTTTGTACATTCTTTTTGTCCGGTTTTTGGCCAACGACTGAATTTTTTACAAATAGTACCAACATTAATTTTACAAAGCCATTTGGTTTTGGGTGAATATTTTCATATTCCAATTCGTAGGTAACATTACAATGTGCCATCATTTTTGCTACATCCATTTTACCCCAGATTGGTTTTGTAGTCGGTGTTAATTTGTCGATTCGGCTTATAAATTCTGCCGTGTCTTGTTCATTAAATGAATTTTTCATTTGCTTTATTTTTTAACTTCATTTATCATCCAAAAATCGAAACGAATAGGTATGTCCTTCCTGTAAATCCTGTGGGTCATTGTACAAGAGGCAAATGACAACCTTTCCGCGGCCCTCCCGGTGTATGGCAATCAGCCGGCAGTAGGCGTAATATCCCAGCGCTATTTTGGGTGGAAACTGGTAGATTTTGCCGGAATCGCATTGATACCAGTCAAATAGCTCATCTTCACTTAATTCTCTGGCAGTAACCACACTATTTTCTTCATTTTTACATATATGAAGCACCAAACGATAAACAGTCATGTCAGGAGGGAAATGACTGCTGGAGGTGTCGGGTAAAAACATATAGCGAATTTCTCGCTTGTGTTTTCTGTCCGAAAGGATTACATCCCACTGGGGTTCATCCTCCTTTTCGTTTTTGAAGAACGAGGTGTTTCTGTATTCAGCGTCCAGGGGAAGTAATATCTCCCCGTTCAATTGAGCAATCTTATTTTTTACCGAATCCGATAATACCACCTGACCTGCTGCATTCAGCGAAAAAAGAAGGAGGAAAAGGACAGGCAATAGGGGCATAAGGTATTCAACGCTTAAGGATCTTTTCTTTTATGGCAATGATCCGATGAGGGGCCGGCTGATATTGAGACAATGATCTTTTGACCAAATAGGGTATATCTATCTGCTCGAAATAATCGGTTTCTGTCGAATTTTCTTTCACAGATTCTCCTTCCTTTTGATCTTCTGATAGCTGGTCTGGGTGAAATTTTTCAATATTTGTCATAAGGTTAAAATCTTGCGGGTGAAATAGGTATCTTCTACAAATGTAAGGTATATTTATAGAACAATGCAAATGATTTTACTATGGAAAAATTACCAATTATCCTTTTGGAAAACAAAAAAGTTATATTAACGCCGCTGCTTGAAAGTGATTTTGAAAGATTGTTCGAGGTGGCTTCCGATAAAATGATTTGGGTACAGCATCCTAATCCGGATAGGTTTAAACGGGAAGTTTTTGAGAAGTATTTTGAAGGGGCCATCCAATCTGAAGGGGCTTTTTTAATTTCAAATGCAGTTACAGGGGATGTTATTGGTTCCACCCGATTTTATGATTATGATGCTAAAGCCCGACTCATAAAAATTGGATACACTTTTTTTTCAAGAGTTTGTTGGGGAAATCATTTTAATAGGGAAGTTAAATGGCTTATGCTACATTACGCCTTCAACTATGTTGATAAGGTTCATTTTGAGGTTGGGGCCCAAAATATCAGGTCCCAAAAAGCGATGGAGCGATTGGGTGCAGAAAAGATATTTGAACAAGAAGTTACCTATTATGGGGAGCTACCCAAACATAATTTCGTTTATGAAATGAAAAAAGGGCTTGGATAGCGTCCTTTATTGTGCACCAACCACTCTGTAAACTTTGCCATCCGCTTTGGTGAATATCAATAGCTCATCATTTTCGTCTAAACCAAGTCTTACATCAGGTTTATATTTCGGATGAATAGTCAAGAAACTAAAAGGTTGTTTGTCCAGCGTAAGGCCGAATTCAGTGATGGTAGATTGCGTGCCTAATTTCAGTTTATCGGCCTCAACGACAAAAAATCGCCCATTCGTTACGTCGCTAAATATGTATTTCCCTTGCAAAACCGGTAATTTCTTGCCTGTATAAACAAATCCACCAGAAATCGCTTTTCCTTCGTCATGATCAAAATGAGCCACAGGATAAAGATAGGGTATAGGATCACCACCTGCAGGCAGGGGAAAAACCTGATCTATTTTTGCCTTTGGGCGCACTAAAAAAGTACCTTCCCTGTCCGGCCAGCCATAATTTCCGCCAGGAATGCCCAGGTTTAATTCCTCGCTATGAGATTGACCAATATCTGTTATCAACATTTTACCTTTGGGTGTCCAAATAATCCTGTTTGGATTTCTAAAGCCACGGCAATAGATTTCCTTGCATAGGTCAGCGTCTTTCGACTTTGCGAACGGATTATCAGTTGGGATACCGTATTGACCATTTTTACTATTTTTACCTAAAGGATCTATCCGAATGACCGAACCCCAGATCCTGTTATTTCCTGTGGTGACATGAGTCCAACCTTCTCCGGCAGCACCGCCGTCACCCACACCAACGTATAGCATGCCATAATCTGCGGAACCTTTACCTGCGGTAGTATTGAAAGTACATTCCTGAACACCATGGATGGGTGTTGCCACATTTATCCGAAGTAAGGTTCTATTTGTGACCTTAAATGGCAGGTTGTTGACGTCCTGAATTTTCCACTCGGTTAAAACCCATTGAAGCGTCACTTTGATGGAATCCTCGAACGCAAAATCGGCCTTAGCAGTGGCAGGTGGTTCTGTATGTGTTGTATAAAGTATTCCATTTGACTTAAAATCGGGATGAAAGGCAAAACTTCCGAAACCAGTCGCCAAGCCTGGCGCATGAATAAAAGCAGGCTTTTCACGAATCAAATCTATGGCCACTTCCCATTTATTATTTTTAAACTCATAGAGAAAACCACGTAAATCCTGAATAAAAAGTCGGTTCGGCGTTCCAGGAAGGGTTCTCGATACATTTATTCTCGACAGTGGCGCTTTGGTGGCTGTTAAAGGCGAAGTAGAAACGTAGCTTAGGTCAAGGGTAATGGGAGACTTAGCTATTTTAGTGGGAATAGGGTCGGTTAATGGGGCAATTCCATCAGAAGAGGGAATGACTGGAGCACTTTTCTTTTGTTTACTACCAATATAGTACATAAGAGCATCTACCTCTGATTTTTTCAAATATTGAAAAGAGGGCATGATCTGTTTATAATCTTCGTACAGTTGCTTTGCCCTGGGATCTCCTTTTTCAATCAATGCACCTGCATTAACAATCATGTTTTTTATCCAGTCAGCAGGTGCCGCCGACATGACAGTGCCAAGTTCAGGTCCAATGACCCGTTGGGAAAAATTATGACAAGACGAACAAAGGGCATCAAAAAGGGATTCACCTTTGGCAACTGCTTTAGGAGATACCGCTTTTCCGGCATTCGTTTGCGAAAAGGAGGAAAAAGTTAGAAAAGTCAGACAGAAAATTAAAATGTCTGACATTAAGTTTATAGGTGTTCGCTTCATAATGCAAATTAATCATTTTCCTAAAAGTAAGTAATAGAAATTATATATACTTATTCATCTTTGAAGTCAAATGAATCTAAAGAAAATGAAAAAGGAAAAAATTATTTTCTGGTCAGCGACCACCATAATCGCTTTATTTGAAGGAGTAATGCCAGCATTGACTTCACAAACAGAATTGGCTAAAGAAGGAATCAGACATTTAGGTTATCCTGAATATTTTGGAAATGCATTAGTTGTCTTTAAGGTTTTAGGCGTATTAGCATTGGTAGTTCCTCAAATTCCAAAAAGAGTTAAAGAATGGGCTTATGCTGGTTTTGCTTTTGACTTTATTTTTGCAAGCATAAGTCACGGAGCTGTGGACGGAATAAATGTACAAACTTTTTTTCCAATGCTTGTTTTAGGAATATTGACCGTTTCTTATGTTTATTATCACAAATTAAATTGAAGTAAAGACTAATCTATAGAATGTTCCCTATGGATATTCTCACCGGAGATATAATATCCCAAGGAAAGCAATATCCAAGCAGACAAAATAGTCCAGGATATTTTGTTTTGTAAAAATTGACCCAGGAGGGGTCGGATGTCTAAAGGACGGTTCCGCCAGGGCATAATGGTATGATAGTGAAGTTGTTCCGCCAGGGGCAGTTTCCTTTTTTTATTTCTTACCCACAAAAAGCAGGTATTGCCATATTCCGAAATAGGCCGATTTTATTTCTTTTTGTGTTGAGGTAAACAGCTTTTCCAGGACTGGCAGCAAATGGCCGTTCATCTCTACGTGATTGACACCCATCCATTTTTTAAATCCGGAAAAAGTAGATTGGTGGAAATCAACCACCGCGATATGACCACCAGGTTTCAGGTCCTTTTGGGCTTGCTCAAGAAGTTCTTGCCAACCAGGATTAATCATGCTCAGGGAATATGAGAATAGTATAAGATCCGGTTTCTCCCAATCCTCCGTGTGATTTACTTTGTAGGTGGTATGCAAAATGGAACAGGTTTTTTCAAAACTCTTTAATTTCTCTTTTGCTATATCAACCATTTCTTTAGATGTATCCAGTCCCAGACAGGTAATAGACGGATGTGTTTTTAATAGGAAGGCTAGGTTTTTACCCGTTCCACAACCTATTTCCCATATATGATAAGGTTTTTTGGGTATCTGTAATTTCTTTAAAATGCCAATACGACCAAATAAAAAACTCCATCTGGTCAGGTCATAAATGGGGGCATGCATTTGGTAATAACTGGAAAGGGTTTGTTCCAGTGTTTTATGTTGGGTTTTCATTATGTGTTATTTTACGATGCCTAAATGAACACTACCGTAGGTTCCTACCCGGTCTAAGCTATGCTGAATATGTGTTTCATTATTTGAAAAATCAATCGCATCATGTACAAAATCTGGAATGAATTTTAAATGATTAGCCGCGGAACGGAGTAAAAATTTAGTACCCGGTGCACTGTTTTTAAGCATTATTTCCCATTCTTCCCTCATGGCATCAGGATTATGATAAGCAAGCCAATCCAAATGGTCTAAAAGGATGAAATGAGAATAAGTTCCTGGATTTTCAGTAAGGAAAGAAGTAATTGTTTGGGAACAGGTGCTGATTTTATTAACCATATTCTTTAGGGGCTCAAAATTTTCTGGTTTCAAATAATTTGGACAGCAATCGCGCGTGTATTTCCCAAATAAATAGACATGCCAAAAATAATTATCCTGCAACGGTATTTTTGTAAATACATGTTTCAAACTATTTAAAATAAAGGATTTGACTCCTCCCGGATTATCGGCTTGAATCAAATTTCTTTGAGCTCTTGGCACTCCTGCCATAGTTAAAACAGTATGACGACTGGTAAGCCACTGAAAAAAGGGAGAGAATATTTTCTTTTCTATACCAACATATTTCTCTTTCTGTTGCTCTAACGATGTGGAGGAAAATATTTTCTTAAGGTCTGCTTTTAAGGTGGGGGTAAGATTCAAAAAGTTTTTAAACCACCAGGCAATTAATCCAGACGTTCCATGGTAATAAAAACTACCCTTGTTTTTATCCGCCTCAAAATAGTGCGCTTTTTGTTGCCAATATTGGAGGTCGTTTTCTGTCAGAGACCTGAATAAATAATTATTCAACAGGTATTTAAAATCAAATGTATTACCCTCTCCAAATAATTCAAATAATAAAGGATGTTCTGTTTCTTTAAATACCGACTTTTTTAAATTTAACAGTGCATTTTGTCGGGGATTCATATCCACGCAATGTATTTCCTTTGGATTATCAAGCAGATAATCCAAAGCATTACAACCTGCACTGGTGATCATACAAAGTTTGCTTTCTTCATTTATTTGTAGTAATTGCCTATCGCACCTGGGGTCTTCCCAACAAGTATTATATACTAAATTGGAGGTATGAATCTGTTTAAAAAATTGATCCCGGAAATGATGTAATGCAGTCATGTTTTTTTCATTTGAATAATTAATAAAGGTAACATGACCATATTACTTTAAGATTATCTGAATATTAAATTAACGTAAAAAAACCTGAACCACGTGAAGGTTCAGGTCAACCAGATTGTATGAAAAAACACTAATTAACATCATCAATACGGTTGCAAAAGTATAACCTAGACTTTAGAATGAGGTGGTTATCGATATTATATAAACATCATTTTTATGTTAAATTAGCAAGTCCAAAAGATAAGGTCATACCAGCACCTCCGACACCAGTAACGGCCTGAACACCTGATTCTACCTCACCAATATGCCATTTGGTATTAGGTTTTTTAACATAAGTGCCATTCCAAAAGGACTGAATTTCAGGGAGGGGAAATTGAGCAAAAGAATCTAAATATTGAAGAATAAGCTCATTTGTCTTTTGATCATCAAAGGGTAATATAGTATCTCCATAGTCGTGGCTGTCCCCTAAGGTTAGTTCATTGTAAGCTGTTTGCGAAGCCATGACGTGAATCCCTCTTTTTAAATATTCAGGAGATTCATTTTCTATCCTTTTCTTCAATATTTCCCTGGAAGGGCAGGACAGAAACGATTCATAGTGCAGGAGGGTCAGCCCGGCAGCTAAATTTGGACCCAATGACCAGTCCGATGGTTGGGAGGCAGTCCGCATCATCTGTAATTTGCATTTGACTAAATCTAAAGACTGGTAATATTCCGGGTATAAGGTTTCCAGATCTTCACCGGTGCAAAGGATTATCTTATCGGCCAGCCAAACTTTTTTGCCACTGTACAAACGAGGATAATCAATATTTGAAATAACGGTTTTGTACTCAATGTGTACGTTCAATACCTCTTTTAAGTACTTATGCATTTGCCAAACAGCCTGACGGGGATCGACATTTACCTCCGTTGAACTGAACATAGCACCAAATAACCCTTTTGTTTTTACGGTGGCACTTTTTTTACTTACCATTTCAGGGGTTAGTAACTCAATGGAATAGGGATTATTATGGTACAACGCGTGAAATTCATTTAAAATAGCCCATTCGTCTTCATGATAAGCTAAGTGTAAAGAACCGGTGGGAGCAGCCCAGAAATTTGCCTTTCCCGCGAGCTCCAGCCACATTCCCCTCGATTTTAAAGCTACGGGATAACTATCGGTAGGTTGACCAATAGGCCATATCATGCCAAAATTTCTGATGGAAGCTCCCTGAGCTTGAGGATTTCTCTCAAAAAGGATTACTTTTTGACCTTTTCTGGCTCTTTCCCACGCTTGGGCCAGTCCAATGATGCCTCCGCCAACAATAGCGATATCAAATTGATTTTTATCCATGTTAATCTACCGTTTCTAAGATTAAGAGAAAATTAATTTTTCTCGTAAAGGTAAATATTTGAGGCTTGACTAACTGAAATTAAATATTAAATATGGTAGCTTTGATGTTAATTTTTAAACAAAAAGTAGATGTCAAAAATAAAATTAATGGTTTTGGATATGGCCGGAACCACTATCAGGGATAAAAACGAAGTAGAAGATTGTTTTTTAAAAGCGGCGAAGGAATCAAATTTAAAAACAACGCCCCAACGGGTAAACGATTTGCAGGGAATCCCTAAATTGATTGTCATAAACACGCTTTGGGAAGAATATCTGGGAAAAGATCATCCTGATTTTGCTTTCAATGTGGATAAAACCTTTCAATCCTTTAAGGAAATTTTAGAAAATCACTATCTTACTCAACCTGTCTTTCCTGCGTTTAAAGCAGAAGAAACCTTGCAGTGGCTTAGAAGTAAAGAAATTAAAATAGCCCTTACTACTGGATTTTATAGAAAAGTAACCAATATCATTCTCAACAGATTGGGTTGGGACAAGCACCTGAATGAGGTGTATTTTAATTATACAGGAAATGCAGTAATTGACCTTTCCCTGACACCTGACGAAACAGGCGGGGTAGGCAGACCTAATCCGGATATGATATTTAAGGCAATGGAAATATTTAACATCAAAGACCCGCAGGAAGTGGCAAATATTGGGGATACACCCTCGGATATATTGTCGGGGAATGCAGCTAAATGTCAATTTTCACTAGGTATTTTAAATGGAACACACACTAAAGAATCCTTGGAAGAATATCCTAATCACGGGCTTTTGGATTCTCTCGCTCAATTACCCGAGTTTTTGGAAGGCCACGAGGCGATTTTAAAATAGATTCAGTGAATGATTATCTAATGAATGGTTAAATTAAAAAGGTATGGAAACAAAAGACGGTATCATTTCGAACATTCTGCAATTGTTTAACGACAAAGGCCATTCCGAATATGGAGGAGAGTCGGTAACTCAGTTGGAGCACGCTCTTCAGGCGGCCACTTTAGCACGGGAAAATAATGCGTCAAATCAATTAATAACGGCCGCTTTATTGCACGATATAGGGCATTTGTTACATGATTTACCAAACGATGCTCCCCTCAAGGGAATAGATGATGTACATGAAAATAAAGCGGCTGTTTTTTTAAGAAAATATTTTCCAGAGGCAGTGACGGAACCTGTTCGCCTGCACGTTATGGCAAAAAGGTATCTTTCTTCTACGGAAGAAACCTATTATTCCTTGTTGAGTGAGCCCTCCAAACAAAGTTTAGTATTACAAGGTGGCTTAATGTCTGAAGCGGAAGTGAGTGCCTTCGAACAAAATCCATTTTTTTCTGATGCGGTTAAGTTGAGAAAATGGGATGATCAGGCCAAAGTGCAAGAATTAATTACGGCGCCAGTTGAAGATTTTGAAGAAAATATAGCCGTATCTCTGCGCTCTTACTTTTTAGAGGACAGCTTATGAGCTTGTCGGCGCTAAGACCAGATATACTATATCGACATCCTGTTTGGTCCGTTTTGGCTGCTTTTGGGACTTATTTTTGTATGTATGGCTTTAGAAAGCCCTATACAGCTGCCGATTTCGATGGGTATCTACTTTGGGGAATTGGCTATAAAACAGTGTTGGTTTCCTCCCAGATCATTGGCTACGCTTTATCTAAATTCATTGGCATTAAAGTAATTTCCGAACTGGGAAATCAAAACAGGACTAAAATTCTTATTGGTTTCATTCTGTTTGCCCAACTTATGTTGGTTTGTTTCGGTCTGGTTCCACCGTCTTACGGTATCATTTTCTTATTTCTCAACGGCTTACCCCTAGGCATGGTTTATGGCATTGTACAGAGCTACCTGGAGGGAAGGAAAATGACCGAAGCACTTATTGCAGGTTTATGTATTAGCTTTATTTTAGCAGACGGGTTCACAAAAACAGTTGGAAGCTACTTACTTCAAACGGGAATTTCTCCTTTCTGGATGCCTGGTCTGGCTGGATTTTTGTTTATTATACCCACTATGTTTTTTATCTGGATGCTAACAAAGATTCCGCCTCCGAGCCTGGAAGATGAAGCGCACCGGGTGAAAAGAACGCCTTTGTCTGGTAAGGAAAGGGTTGTTTTATTGAAGCGCTTTGGCTGGGGAATCTTTTTCATTGGTATTGCCTTTTTACTTATCACCCTGCTAAGGAGTTTTAGGGCCGATTTTGCCCTGGAAATCTGGCAGGGATTAAATTATAAGGGAATTCCCTCCATTTTTATCTATTCGGAACTATGGATAGCCCTGGGGATTATTTTATCTCATGCACTCATCGTTTTAATTAAAAGTAATAAAAAGGCCTTTTTCTTTAGCTTGATATTATGTAACCTCGGTTTTTTACTCATCTTACTGGCCTTGTTCGCACAATGGCGGGGGATGGACGGATTTTGGTTCATGGTGCTTTCAGGATTAGGGATTTATATACCTTACGTTACCATTCATACTACCGTTTTTGAACGCCTCATTGCCACTTTCAGGCAGGAGGGAAATATTGGATTTTTCATGTACATCGTTGATAGCATGGGCTATATAGGCTATGTATTTTTACTTTTCTCTAAAGAATTTATACCTAAAACATCGGTAATCATATATTTTAAATATTGTCTGATTCTATTTTCAATTTTTGCTATTTTATTTTTAGTTATGTCCATTTTTTATTTCCGACGAAAATTAATAATTAGTTCACAAGAAGTTATTGTTTAGTTAGTATTACCCTATCATATTTGTGCCGAAAATTGAGGAGTGTGTCATTTAAAAATGAGTACACTCCTCTCTAATTTACTTTAACTAAAAACAAATTTATGCGTTTTTTTACACAAAAGTTTAAAAAAAGCAACTTATTGTCTGTATTTTTTATGTGCAGCGGTATGTTATTTGCTTTAAATGGTTTTTCTCAAAAGACAGTTCAGGGAATCGTTTATGAGCAAGGAACCGAATCTCCCATTATTGGCGCCAATGTATTGGTAAAGGGATCTTCTACAGGAACGATAACCGATCTGGATGGAAAATTTTCCATTTCTTTGAGCAATGGAGAAAATACCTTGGTTATTTCTTATGTAGGCTTTGCTGAAAAAGAAATAATGGTGGATGGTCAAACAACTGTTCTTGTGTATCTGGAAGAGGCCGCTTTAGGTTTGACAGAAGTTACAGTTACTGCTTTGGGTATTACAAAAGAGAAGAAGAGAATTACTACCGCTATTCAAAGTGTTGATGGTTCACAATTGGTTAAAGCCAGAGAACCTAACAATATTAACGGATTAGTTGGTAAGGTGGCTGGTTTGACTATTGGCACTTCGCCTGAGCTTCTGCGTCGTCCTAATGTTTTATTAAGAGGTAGCTCCGATCTGTTATATGTTGTGGATGGGGTGCCTATTAATTCTGATACATGGAATATAAACTCCGATGATATTGAAACTTTTACCGTGCTAAAAGGTGCAACAGCTGCAGCACTTTACGGTTTCCGTGGGCGTAATGGTGCTATCATTATATCTACTAAAAGAGGAACGGGTAAAAAGAAAGGATTTACAGTGGAATTCAACTCTTCAACCATGATGGAAGACGGGTTCAACGCTATTCCTAAAGTACAAGATTTATATGGCCCTGGTGATCATGGTATTTATGAATTCGTAGATGGTAAAGGAGGAGGAAAAAATGACGGTGATTATGACGTTTGGGGTCCTGCATTGGATGGTCGTTTGATTGCTCAATACGATAGCCCAATTGATCCATTAACTGGAAAAAGAATTCCTACGCCTTTTACAGCCAGAGGAAAAGATAATCTTACAAGATTTTTACAACCAGGTGTTTTAGCAAAAAATAGCTTTGCTGTCGCAAGTTCAGGCGAACGTTATGATATGCGTTTTTCAATGGGTCACAATTACCAGCAAGGTATCGTACCAAATACTAATCTGAATATTTTAAATTTTAATGCAACGTTAGGTTTTGATTTTACTAAAAAACTTCGTTTCGAATCTAATATAAACTATAACAGACAGTATTCTGACAATTTTCCGGACGCAAACTACGGTCCAAACTCTATTATTTATAACATCGTTACCTGGGCTGGTGCTGACTGGGACGTTGATGACATGAAGAACTACTGGCAGGAAGGGAAAGAAGGTGTTCAGCAGATTTATGCGGAATATCAGCGTTATAACAATCCTTGGTTCATGTCAAAGGAATGGTTGCGCGGGCATTACAAAAATGATGTCTATGGTTATGGAAGTTTAACGTACTCATTTACAGACAAACTTAAATTGGTTGGTCGTACGTCAGTAACTTCTTACGATTTATTGAGGGACGAAAAATTCCCTTATTCAGCTGGTTCTTACGGACGTGACGAGCGTAAAGGTGATTATAGAGAAGATAGACGTTCATTATTTGAAAATAATACCGACGTTCTTTTAACTTACAATGAGTCTTTTGGTAAAGTGGGCGTAAATCTATTAGGTGGTGCAAATATTCGTTCATTTTCCTATAGAAGTAACTATGCATCAACCGATTATTTGATCACTCCAGGCGTTTATTCTTTCACCAATTCCTTGAATCCAGCCAGAGTATTCAGCTTTGAGTCTAAGATGGGCGTTGCCAGTGCGTATTATTCGGCTGATATCTCTCTTGGCAACATTTTAAATATAACACACACAGGCAGAGTAGATAAAATATCAACGTTACCCGTTGGTAATCAGACTTTTTACTATCCTTCTTTAGGTGCAAATAGTATTATTACAGAATTGGTTGATTTAGGACCTATTACGTTCTTAAAATTACGCGGTGCTTATGCCAATGTAAAAGATGGTCTTACCTCTTCTACTGTTGGTACTTCAGCAGCTCCATTTGGAGGTAATCCACTTGGTTATGGCGATACTTATTTCTCCTCTTATGATGGTCCAAACTACGGTAATTCAACTGTTTATAGTACTCAAATAGGTTATAATAATAATCCTGCAGCTTACTATTCAAATACTTTAGGTAATCCAAGTTTACAGAGAAATTCAAGATCTGAAATTGAAATGGGATTTGATTTAGGCATGTTAAAAAATAAGTTGAATGTAGAATTTACTTATTTCAACATATTGGAAGGTCC
>CAMDWC010000017.1 GCA_945878825.1 Haliscomenobacter hydrossis DSM 1100 | reverse complement strand
ACGGTTTGATAATTTTGAATCTCAGCTTTCCTTTGGCGGATATATTCTTCTAAAGCGGGCGGCATTGGTGCTGGTGTAGTTTTAGCAATCTCCGCCTTTCGTTTATCGTCTTGATCTTGTTGTCTTTCCGCCTTTTCAAATTCAAGCATTCTTGTTAATATTTGTTGCTGGCGTTTCATTACTTCGCCATTCATTCGCTTATTTACCAAATCTATTTCCGTTTTATTCATCTCCTCTACCATCTCTTGCATCTCTTTGTTGCCACCTTTTCCCTGTTGCTGTAACCTGCGTTGTTTTGCTTCCATGGCTTTTCGTAAAGCAGCTTGTTTAGCAGCCATTTCAGCAAAATCTTTTGCACTTGGGCTTTTCCCTTCTTTTTGCTTCCCCTTCATCTGTTCATTTAACTTTTCTTGCCCTTCTGACATCTGATCTTTAGGTTCACCCTGACCTGGACTGTTTGGATCAGCACACATTTGCTGACCTTTCATTTTCGAGGCCATCTGTTGTTGAAGTTGCTCTAAACTCTCACTAAGCATTAAGGCCAGATCGTTTAAACTTTTCATGCCGCGCTGTTGGAAATCAGCCGCTGTCGTTTTTTTCCGCTCCTCTAACTGAACGATAGATTCTTTATATGACCTGTTTATTTCCATTACTTTGTCGGTTACAAAGCTTTCAAGTTGAATCATTCTTTTCGCTAAGGCCTGCAAAGTATCTTCTGCTATTTTAAAATCGTCTTTTAATTTATTTTGCTTTTGAGTAAGCTGCACAAATTTAGGCGTAGATGGATCCGTTTTATTAAATTCCGAAATCAAATCTTCCTGGCTAAATGAAAGAGAAACCAGGTTTTCAAGTAATTGCCTTAGGGTCTTCATATCCATTTGCATTTGCTTCATCTGCCCGGCTTGCATTTGATTTTGCATCTGACTCGCCATTTCTTTCATTTTCTTGGCCGCGTCTTTTTGATTTTTACTCGCCTTATCATTCTTTTTTTGTTCCAGATTTTGCTGGCTATCTTTCATGTCCCGCTGAATATCCTTTGCGTCCTCTTTCTTATCGTCCATATTTTGTGGCTTCTCTAAGGCATCATTCTTTTTTGCAATTTCTTTCAACTTTTCTTCTACCTTCTTAAATTCTTCTTGTAGCTCCTTCTGCTTTTCGATTAACTTCTTTTGCGATGCCTCTTGTTTTTCAGGCGATTCCTTTTGGGAATCTTTTTGATTGGCTTCCGTTTCTTTCGTCAATTCTTCCTGCTTATCTGATAATTTTTCCAGTTCTTTCGCTGTTTCAGTTACCTCCTTTTCAATCTCAAGTTGTTTGAATAACTCAAGCATCCTATCCATTTGCTTATTCACCTTATTATCATTCATCTCCATTTCTTCCATCATCTTTAAGGCCTCATCTTTATTCAGTTCTTGCATAAGTTCCTGAATTTTTTCCATCAAAGATTTCATTTCATCATTCACCACCTCTTCCATTAAATCTTCAAGTTTCTCCTGTTTTTCCTTCATCTCCTCACTTCTTTCAGAAAATTCTTCCTGATTCTTTTTATTTTCCTCCATGGCTTTTTTAGCCTCTTCAACCAATTTTTCTAATTCTTTTTGCTGATCCAATATCCGTTGAAGTTCTTTGCGCGTCTGCCAATCCATTTCTTTTTGCTGTAACAACTTTTCACGCATCTTTTGAAGCTGTTCTTGTAATTTTTTGGATTCTTTGGCGGCATCCATCATATTTTTTTGAATCAAATCTTCATTCAAATCTTCCATCTTTTTAAATTCCTCCACCGTTGGCATTTCATAAGTCCACGAGGTTGATTTGGCCGATTTGCTGCCATTAACACCGTCATTATCAAATACTTCAAAGTAATATTGGATATTATCGCCAGGTTCAATGTTTAAAGTGCTAAGGTCAAATGAATGCCGGAAAGCTACTGGAGAACCCGAATTTTGTTTGATTATCTGAGTTTTCTCAGTAATCAGTTTATCTCCTCGGAACAAGGAATAATTAAAATTAATTTTTTCTATACCATAATCATCGTTAGCATCACCAGCCAGAAATAGTAATTTATAATTGGTACTATCTTCAAATTTCTGAGCATTTATTTCTGGGTATTTATCGGGTATAACACTTAAATTATATCGTACGGAATCCCCTTTTGGTAAAGCATTATTGCTAAAAAACACTTGATAAATATCGTTTTTTAATACCTTTTTCTTGTAAGTGAATAGATAATCACTGAATCGCTTTGCCTCAGATCTCCTTTTTTCGGTCTCAAAATAAAAGGAAATATCGTCTGTATGGTTGGCATCAAAGACCCAATTCACTAAGGTGCCTTGAGGTATGACCAGGTCGCCAATATTTTGAATAGTCTCATCGTTTCTACCCGTATAAGATGGGTAGTCTAATGAAATTTCAAATCCCTGTATAGTAGGTTTTGAAAGTACGTTTAGCGTAAAAGTGGGTGATTTTACTTCCGCACCGGATATCTTAAACCGAGTGGTTTCGGCAACATTATTGAAACGATAAGAAAATTGATCAGGACCTTCTTTTTTAAGTCTATATGGATATCCCCCAATCTCTATAAAAGCTTCATCGGGCAATTGATTACCCTCTACCCTTATGTTTAAAACAAAATCGCTATTTTGTAAAACTTCTAATTTTTCGTTTGTTACAGAAAACTGAAATGGAGATGGCTTAATAAACTCTTTACCGTTGTAAATAAGTCTTTCTGTTGAATCGATAAGCAAACTGGGCGCCGCAAATAATAATATAAGTAACAGTAACAATGGAGGTAGCGCATATCGCAAATATCGGCTGTTTTGGTTTAAATTTATAGCAGCCTTGAATGGAACTAATTTGATTTCTGATGCTTTTTGGTCAATTCCCGCTAAGATTAAATCGGGAGCCTCCACGTTATTCGCCAATTGCTTCAGCTGTAATATATTGAGTAACTTATCTCCTACATTATTAAAGTGGCTTCCAATAATATTTGCAGCCTGCTCATGTGAAATTAATTGTCCTAAACGAAAATATTTCGCCGACGGAACAAATACCCAATTAAATAGCGATATTCCTGAAATACCCAAAAAGGAAAATAAAAGAGATTTCCTGCCAAAAGTTGGGAAGTAAAAATAATATTCAAGCGTATTGATGGTTAAAAAAAGAACTAATATCAATGCTACGCTATATAAAGTTCCTTTTAACAGCTGATTTAAATAAAACTTTCGAATAAACTGATCTAGTTTATTAATCAGAATTTCATATTGGTCCTGGGTCGATGTATTCATTTTATTTATTCTTTTTCAACTAATTGAAATTGTTGGTAAACATTTTTAAGTTCCTTAAGTTGTTCCTTTGAGACAACTTCTTCCATCCAATTGGATATTTCAGTTACTTTTTTTTCTAAAGCTCCTTTTTCCAAGGCATTGGTTGATTTATTCGCTTGCTCTCTATACAAATTTCTAAGATTATTCAAAGTGGCCATACCACCTAAACGTTTCCATGGTAACGAGTCGAATTCAAAGATTATTTTATGCAAATCATTAATCACTTCTTCTGTATTCTCGGGGCCGGTATATAATCCATAAAGCAGAAATGCTTCATAGAAAGCAAGAATTTCGGAATCATTTATTTTGGTTAAGCCTTCTCTAAAAAAAGATAATTTCCCGGGTACCTTTTGATTGGCATAAATCATTCCAATGGTATTTAATATCGCTGGATGACTTTCGGCTTCTAATTTTTCAGCGTAGGTGTATGTTTGGGCATTATTTTTATTAAATAATACCTGTAATGATGCGGCGATGATTAGATAAGAAGAGTCTGTCTCAATGCCTTTTATGGCAATTTCATCTATTGATTCGTCATCCCAACCCATTAAAACTTCGATAGCCGCGGCGCGAACTTCGCTATGGGCATCCTTTGAAGCCATATTAACAATGACTGGAATAAGTTCTTCTTTTCTTTCTTTAGGTAAAAGGGTAAGTATTTTCTTTCTAATAGCCCAGAATGAATCATTTAATGCGGGAAGATACATTTCATAAGGGGGCAAGGTCGATTCTTCAGAAAAGCTTTTTATCGCGTCCATTCTATCTATCACAGAGGGAGAAAATTTAAATTGACTCAATAAATCCTTGCGCATTTTAATAGCTTTTATTTCAGCCAGTAAAATGCGGTGCGGATCTAAAGTTACCCAAGCTGGAGCAGCAGATAAAGGGAATACAAATTTTTGCCTGCGTTCGTTAATCGTTATCTTTTCCAAGTGTAAGGAATCTCCCATTTGAATACCAATAGACGTAGGTAAAATAAAAATGGGTAACATCCTGTCGGGGTTTTGAATTTGCTCTACCGTTACGGAAAGTTGTTTTAGAGAGGCATCATATTGATAATCATAAATTAATTCGGGATGACCTTTTTCGAAAAACCATTGATTAAAAAACCAGTTTAAATCTTTTCCAGTTACCTCTTCAAAGGCCAAACGCAAATGGTGTGCTTCTACTGACTGAAAGGAATTTTTGTTTAAATACCTGTTCAAGCCTAAGAAAAAGGCTTCGTCCCCAAGATAATTTCTCAAAACATGTAAAACACTTCCACCTTTATTATAACTGTGGGAATCAAACATCTCTTCATTATCCTTATAATTAAAGTGAATTAAAGGATGAAGATTATAAATAACTTCAGAGATATAGGCTTGCCGCTCATTCATAAGATGGTAATCTGCCTCTTCTCTGCCGTATTTGTGTTCAAACCATAAATATTCGCTGTAATTGGCAAAACCCTCATTTAAAGTGAGGTTCGACCAGCTTTCACAGGTAACCAGGTCACCAAACCAATGGTGAAAGAGCTCATGAGCTACGATTCTTTCATTTTCCCTGTTGTCTATTAATTCGCGGCTTGTCCTTTGAACGAATTCACCAAAAACAGAGGCAGTGGTATTTTCCATAGCCCCGGATACATAATCCCTTACAACGATTTGTGCATATTTTGACCAGGGATAGGGATAATCTAAAATGTCAGAAAAGAAACCCATCATCTCTTTGGTATGAGGGAAAATATTTTTAGCATGCGCCTTAAAAGCTGGTTCAACATAGTAAGATAATTCTATCTCATTCCATTGTTCCCTTACAACGGCGTATTCTCCCACGGCTATCATGGTCAAATAGGGTGCATGAGGCTGGTCCATAACCCATTTATCTGTCCTGAGACCATTTTCAAGGGGAATAGATGATATCAATTTCCCGTTGGAAAGGGTTACATAATTTGAATCGACCGTTAAGTTAATCTCCTGAGTGGCTCTCTCATTTGGGTGATCTATGGTTGGGTACCATCGGGAATTCCAGTTGGTTTCCCCTTGTGTCCATAGCTGTTTCGGTTTACTAACGTCTGTACCCTTTGAATTGATGAAAAATAAGCCTTTATTTGAGGTAATAGCCGAACTGCCTCCTGTTGAGGAAGGATTTGCCTCATAAGTAATTAAGACCTTAAAATCTTCATTTCTCGTAAATGATCTACCAAGATAAAGATGTAGGTGACTTCCCGTATTTTCAAAGGGAATAGGGGAGTACTGATTTTTATTTTGTAGCTGTATATCTTTTATTACCAGTTGTTTGGCATCTAAGCTGACCATTTGAATGGTGTCAAAAAAGGGCTTTAAATGAAGCGTTGCAGAACCCATAACTTTTTCATTTTCCCAGTCAAAGGAAAGATGAAGTAAGGTATGTAACAAATCAACTTTTCTTTCATTGGAAGCCTGATAAACAGGAAGTACATAATCTTCCGCTACTTTAAGCGTAGAGGGTTTGACAGCATTTACAGTAAGCGTATCCAAGTCCCGGAGTTCAATAGGTTCAAAAGTAATTGGATTACTTTTTTTACTTGATAAACAAGAGATTAATAGAAAAGTGAGCGTAAAAAATGAAAGAAAACGCATGGTATTGACTGGTTTTTACCCACGGGATAGTGCCAGTTTATTCAGGAAATCCGTCAGGTATTTATTAAATTCTACAGGCCTTTCCAACATAGGGGCATGGCCACATTTATCAATAAAGAATAAAGTTGCATTGGGTAACAACTCGTTAAATTTTTCTCCAACAAAGGGAGGAGTTATGGCATCCTGCTTTCCCCAAATAAGCAAAGCAGGGGTGTGTATCTGTCCGAGTTTATCAGCCAGATTATGTCTTAGCGCAGATTTTGCCATAGAAATAGCACGAATGACTTTTCCACGATCATTTACCGCAGCGAAAACCTCGTCAATCATAGCATCAGAAGCAGAAGCAGGGTCGTAAAAAGTGGATTGAATCTTTTTTCTTATGTATTCTTTGTCTTCACGACGGGGAAAAGTAGTCCCCATCGCTTTTTCATATAAACCAGAACTACCCGTTAAAATAATAGAAAGTACTTGGCTAGGTTCTTTTAGGGCATACAAAATAGCAATATGACCTCCAAGGGAATTTCCTAAAATATGAAACTTTTGCAACTTTTTGAAAGTAACAAATCCTACCATAAAATCGACTAAGCCATCCACAGATACATGTCGGAGAGGAAGCTCGAAAACAGGCATTATAGGGGCAATCACGTTGTGAGTATTACCAAAATCTTTGATTAGGTATTGAAAATTATCCAGAGTTCCAAATAAACCGTGTAATAATATTATGGTTTCTCCTTGTCCTTTAGTCTCAACAAATTGATATTTTCCTTCAGTAGTAATTGGATATTCCATCTAACGCGCAAAAATTGTTGTTAAAAATTTATGGCCAAAAAACCATTATTAAATTCAAATATAAGCGTTTTAATCTATTTTTGATAAGACACTAGAGATAAAGCCAAATTTAGTTTTTTTAAAATCGGCTAAAATCTTTGTTTAATTGTATAATTATTCTTTCTTTTGCATTGGATCAAAAAATTCTAAGAAATTAACACAAAAAATTCCTGAGAGTTTTATCTGGCATTTATGAAATTTTAAAATAGTAATCACATGCGTTTTTTAAACTACCTGCTTATCGTTGCTTTTGCTTTGGGATCTTTTCAGTCTTGTGTTTCAAAAAAGAAATATGATGATTTAGTAACCGGCAAAACAGCATCGGACGCGGCTTTGGCGGACACTCAAAATAAGCTCAAAAAGCTTGAAGAAGATAAGAATGCCCTAGCTGCTCAATTCGAATCTGAAAAGACTCGTATGAACGGTGAAATCGGTTCTATTAAAACAGAATTGAATAACACTAAAAGCCAGATTGCAAAAGTTCAGGAGAAGCTGAATATGACATCTGCAGAATTAGACAAGGTGAAAGCCGAAATTAATGGCATATTTGCCTCTTATGAGGGAAGTGGTTTGAAATTAGAAGAAAGAGATGGTCGTCTTTATGTTATGACTAGCCCGGTAAATTACAAAAGTGGTTCTTACAGGCTAAATCGAGCAGAACGCGACGCAATCAAAGGTTTGGCTGAATCTGTAAAGAAGAATCCAAATTTAAAACTTTTGATTGAAGGTCACACAGACAATGCAAAAGTTAACGCTGGTTCTGCTCTGCAGGACAATTGGCAGCTTTCGACTTTTCGTTCACTTGCTATCGTTCGTGAATTGGTTAAAAATGGTGTAAATCCTAATCAAGTAGCAGCCGTTGGTCGTGGTGATTCAATGCCAAAGTCAGCTAGTAGCGACAAGGCTGGAAAAGCAGCAAACCGTCGATCAGAGGTGGTTGTCGATGTTCCTATGAAGGGAATTTTAGATGCAGCTAAAAAGAACTAATCCTATTATTAAGGATTAAAATTAAAAAAGCCGATGGAATATATTCCATCGGCTTTTTTAATTTAATAAATCGGGAGCTATTAATAAAAATGAAGGTATTTTAACAGTAAAATGCTCCTCAGTTAAAGTATTTACCATAAAGTAGACTCCCTCCATCTTGCCAAAATTGTTTTGCATAGATGACCAACTAATATACTGGAAGGTTCCCGAGGGTTTTATAATGGGTTGTTGACCCAAAACACCCTCTCCCTTTACCTTTTTAATCAAGCCATTCCCTTCCATTATTTTCCAGGATCGCTTAAGTAGTCTTATCGGAAAATCACTTTTGTTTTCAATGGTAATCCTGTAAGCGTGTACATATTTACCTTCCACAGGTGCCGAGTATTTTTCCTGGTAAAAGGTGTTAACACTAATGATAACTAAAGGTTGGTTGCATCGTGTTTCCATGTATGTTTTAACTGGGTCAAAAAATGAGTAATTATATCAACTATTTTTTTCTGTGCATCTTCTAATGCGTCGTTTACTAAAATAATATCAAAAGAATGGGCGTAACTAATCTCTTGTTCTGCCTTTGAAATTCTCTTCTCAAGACTTTCTTCCGTCTCGGTTGATCTCTTTTTAAGTCTTTCTCTTAAAATATCTAAGGACGGTGTCTTTATAAAAATAGATAGTGCATCAGTGTTAAATTTACTATTTAAAGCAAGAGCTCCTTTCACATCTAGGTCAAATAGTACAATATTTCCTGTCTCCCATATTTTTGTTAGCTCGGAATATAAGGTGCCATAAAACTGGTTGGGATAAACCTCCTCCCACTCAACCAATAAACCCTGTTCTCTAAAGTGAAGAAATTTGTCGGTAGTGACAAAATGATAATCTTTCCCGTCCTCTTCCATCGGTCTTTTAGCCCTCGTAGTAGCTGAAACAGAAAAATTTAATGAGGGGAATTGAGATAAAAGATGTTTTACCAGGGTAGTTTTGCCAGAACCTGATGGTGCTGTAATGATAATCACTGGGCCAATAACCTTTGTTTGGATTAACTCAGAGGACATTGGCTACTTGTTCTTTGATTTTTTCTAATTCATCTTTCATGGAAATTACCAGCTTTTGAATAGCTGCATGATTAGCTTTGGCTCCTAAGGTGTTTATCTCACGGCCTATTTCCTGAGTAATAAATCCTAGTTTGCGTCCTTTTGATTTTTCCGGCTTCTCCAATTCTTCCATAAAATATGCGCAGTTTTGAGATAGCCTGTGCTTCTCCTCCGTTATATCCATTTTTTCTAAGAAATAGATAATCTCCTGTTCGAACCTGTTTTCATCTATCTTTTCTTTGCCTTCGTATTGGGCAAGATTTTCTCTTAATCTGTCCTTCACTCTTTGTATTCGCTCTGGTTCATAACCCGGAACTTTTGAAAGTGAATCTTCAATGTGTTGAATCCTAAACCTCATATCTGTTTCAATCGACTGCCCTTCCTTTTCCCTGTAATCATTAAGTTCCTTTATACAGTCTGTGATGGTGAGCAAAACTTTTGACCATTCTTCTTCTGAAAATTCCTCCTCGCCAGTGGCTACAACATTGGGTAACCTTAATATAGATTGAAAAAAATCAACTTCGCCTAATCCTAAATTATTTTTTAGTTGGTTCAATTCACGGTAGTATTTTTCGAAAAGAACTTTGTTTATTAAGTTTTCCGGCTCATCGGTTTCACATTGAATATCCAACACCAAATCAACTTTTCCTCTTTCGAATTTCTCAGACAATATTTTTCGTATATCCGCTTCTTTATTCCTATAGTTTTGTGGTGTTTTTGTGCGTAGATCGAAAATCTTACTATTAAGAGACCTAATCTCTACAATAATCGTTTTGTTCTTCCACAATGATTTTACTCTTCCAAAACCAGTCATTGATAATAACATAAGCGGATATTTACCTCATTTTTAAGGTTGAATGAACGTGCTAAATTAACAAAAATTAAAAGTAATAAGCTAACTAATGGTAAAAAGAGTGAATTTGTTTTTACACTTTAATTTAATTTAAAATATTATTACTTTTCCTTAAATAATTGGGAAATTAATACGACCTTTGCCTTTCGATAAAAAATATTTTTTTCACACAAACCTTTCAAAACCAACAGATATCAATGAGAAAAGCAGATTTGGTAGTTTCCGTTTCTGAGAAAACAGGCGTTCCAAAAGTAGATGTTTTGGTCGCCATGGAGGCTTTCTTTAAAGAAGTTAAGATTTCACTGTCAGAAGGTGAGAATGTTTATATTCGTGGCTTTGGTAGTTTTATTATCAAAAAAAGAGCTAAGAAAATTGGTAGACACATCAAAAGAAATGTTGCTATCGAAATTCCTGAACATTTCATCCCTGCATTTAAACCGGCAAAGATTTTTGTGGAACAAGTAAAAAGTAAAGTAACATCGTTGCCTTCTGACGAAGGAACAGAAGATTAATCTTTTTTTACGTTTTTTTCTTAGCCTCATGCATAGAGTTCAATATCTTGTTTTGTTTTTATCGGTTTTATTACTCCTGACAATGTACGTTGGATGCGAAACAAAAGCTTCCAACGTTAAAGAAATGACCAAAACAAGGGCACTTGTCGTTGAAAACACTACGCGCGAAGTGCTGGAAATATATGCAAAAAAGAAACTTAGTTCTACTGATTTGCTTATCCTGGAAAATCTAAATAAAGATTTAGATAAAAATACAGATCTTAGTGAAAAAGCAGAGATTGCTAAAAAACTATCTGCAAAATGGTACGATTTGGGGTTTCCTGCCATTGCTGGGGCTTATGCTGAAATGTTGGCCGAATGGTTTCCAACGCCTGAAGCCTGGTCTATTGCTGGTACTACCTTTGGACAGGCTATCCCTCAAAAAGAAGATGATAAGGTAAGAGATTTTGCCGCCGCTCACGCGGTAACTGCTTTTGAAAATGCCATATCTCTTGCTCCTGAAGATTGGGCCAATAAATTAAATCTGGCGCTTGTACTAACTGAGGTTCCTCCAAAAGAAAACCCTATGAAAGGGGTTAAAATGCTGTTGGACCTTGATAAAAATTATCCGGATAATGCAAGAATTCTTTTTCATCTTGGGCGTTTAGCCATTCAAACAGGTCAGTTTGAAAAGGCAGTGGTAAGATTAGAGAAGTCTCTTAATCTAAATAATAATCAGCCTCAAATTTATTGCTTACTCGAAAAAGCTTATCGTGAAACGTCAAATCCTGACCTGGCTGAAAAAGCCTCAGAGAAATGTCGTATTCAATAAAATAATTTTTAAACTTTAAAAAAAGAATATTATGCCGTGTGGTAAAAAGCGTAAAAGACATAAAATAGCTTCTCACAAAAGAAAGAAAAGATTACGTAAAAATCGTCACAAAAAGAAAAAATAGATAGTCTTTAGCCCTTCTTTTTAGGGTTATCAGGGAATGTATATTTGTTTCCATTACCATCTTTGGTTAATTAAGTGAATTATCTGTGATTTGTTATGGATAATTTACTTGATTTCTAATCACTTTATGTTAATACAGAATCATTCCCTTCTGCGCCTTCTTCTAAATTATTCTCTTGTGGAAAAAGAACTTGTTATTTCCTCGACTTCAACAGAAGTGGAAATTGCTTTAATTGAAAATGCTCATCTTGTTGAAATTCATTCACAAAAAGTTAATAATAACTTTTCTGTGGGAGATATCTTTTTAGGAAGTGTTAAAAAATTAATGCCTGGCTTAAATGCCGCTTTTATTGAGATAGGACATAATAAAGATGCTTTTTTGCATTACACTGATCTGGGTCCAAAACTCAAATCCCTTATCAGATTTACTCAAGCTTCTGTAAGTGGTAGCCAAAATACTCCCACGCTTGATCATTTTACGCTAGACCCGGAAATTGTTAAAACAGGGAGAATTGATCAGGTCCTTGCAAAACGAGATCTCCTCCTCGTTCAGGTTTTAAAAGAGCCTATCTCAACCAAAGGCCCTCGCTTAAGTTGTGAAATTACTATTCCAGGTAGATTTTTAGTTTTAACTCCCTTTTCTGATATCGTTGCCGTTTCAAAAAAAATTGCAAATAACGAGGAAAGAAAAAGACTTAAACTTCTCATAGAAAGTATTAAACCCAAAAACTTTGGTATCATTGTTCGTACCGCCGCAGAAGGTAAATTAGTAGCCGATCTTCATGAAGAATTAGGCTTTATGATGGGTAAATGGAATGATTTATTCTCTTCTCTCCATAAAGGTTCAGCTCCAATGAAATTGCTTAGTGAGCTTGACAAAACATCAAGTATATTAAGAGACCTGCTTAGCGATTCCTTCAATAAAATACTGGTCGATGACAAAGATCTTTACCAGAGTATTCGTAATTATTTAGCTACCATCGCACCCGATCAAGTCGGTATCGTTCAGCTTTATAAAGGAAATAATCCCATTTTTGAATCAATGGGCATTATTAAACAAATTAAATCTTCTTTTGGTAAAACTGCCTCCCTTCCCAGTGGTGCTTATCTGGTAATCGAGCATACCGAGGCCATGCATGTCATCGATGTAAATAGTGGCCATAAAATGAGCTCGCAAAATGCCGACGAGGCTATCATGAGGGTCAATGTAGAGGCCGCAGCAGAAATTGCCAGGCAACTTCGCTTAAGAGATATTGGAGGAATTATCATCGTCGATTTTATCGACATGAAAAATTCAGAGTATAAAAAAGATCTGCTCAGTGTTATGCGGGCAGCAATGAAAAAAGATAGAGCGCAACATACAATCTTGCCCTTGAGTAAGTTCGGCTTGATGCAGATAACTCGTCAAAGAGTTCGTCCTGAAGTGAAAATTGATACTACAGAGGTTTGTCCAACTTGTATCGGAACAGGTAAAATCAATCCCTCTATTCTTATAGTCGATGATATTGAACGTGATCTGAATTTTATCTTTCTATCCAGACCTTCAGCTAAAATTACTATCGTCGCGCATCCTTACATTCATGCCTTTCTTAAAATGGGGTTGTATAGTAAACAATTGCAATGGTCTTTTCGTCACATGAAATGGATAAAGATTGCCCCTTCCAATGAACAACATATTTCAGGATATCAATTTTTCGACGAAAATAATGATCAGATTAGACTAAATTCATAGTTCTTATCAGTTCATCGGACAGCCACATCCTGTTTTGCAAGCATTTATTAAAAGGGAAATGATCACAAACAGTATGGAAACGTAATTTATTTTTATTTTTTTCATACCTTAAAGATAATTTAATATTAATTTCATACCAAGTTAATAAATAGCCTTCAATTTTGTTCTTTAAAAAGTTCAAATTTGTAACGCCAATGACAGTCTTTCTTAATAACCGAGCAGCATCAGGAAGTAGGTATTTTCCTGAAATTAATGAACCAGCTATTTTGGTAACCCCATTGGACTGGGGTTTAGGTCATGCTACCAGGTGTATTCCGATTATTCGCTGTTTGTTAGCTTTAAATCAGCCCGTTTTATTGGGAGGTTGTGGTGACTCTCTAAAAGTATTGAGACTCGAATTCCCAGATTTACCATTCGTCCTCCTTCCCGAATATAATATGCGTTACCCTAAAGAAAATATGCTTTGGAACGTTGCACTGAAATTACCTCAGCTTCTTTCTACCTTTGTGAAAGAACAACAAGTGATTAAAGCGCTATATAAAAATAATAAGATAAAGGCGGTCATTTCTGATAACAGATACGGTTGTTTTCATCCAGATATCCCTTCTATCCTCGTTACCCATCAAGTTTTTCCTATTGTTCCATTGCCCTCTGTGGAAAAGGGTATTCAAAAATATGTGCAGCTTTTAATAAATCAATTTAACGCCTGTTGGATTCCCGATATGCCTGAGGCTTCTTCCTCGCTGGCTGGCAAATTGGCTCACCCAATGGTAAAAAATGCCAGATGTATCGGACCCTTAAGCAGGTTGGCTCCTCAAGAGAATTTAATTAACCCTGCGTTTAAAGCGCTCTTTCTTCTCTCGGGTCCAGAGCCTCAACGAACTTATCTTGAAAATATCATTAGGGAACAAGTAGCCTCTCTCGATGGAAATTATTCTTTAGTTCAGGGGCTTCCCAATCAAGTAAATGCAGCTTCCTTTAAAGAGGGAAATTTGTCCGTTTTTCCTTACGTTCAAGCTAATGAGTTATCTCTTTTAATTGCAAACAGTGAAATGGTTCTCTGTAGAGCGGGTTATAGTACACTGATGGACCTTGCCTTTTTTGGAAAGAAAGCCATTTTCGTCCCAACACCAGGGCAAACAGAACAAATCTATTTGGCAGATCAATTACATGAGGCAAATAGAGGTACTACCGTTTCTCAAGATAAATTAATTCTGAAGGAAGCAATAAAAAAAGCGGAGCTTACGGACGGGTTGCCTAAGTATAAACCAAATATTGGGGAGGATTTACTTATGGACGCAGTGCAGGATTTACTTATTCTTTGTGAGAAATAATCTATTTGTTTATCTCGTTCATAGCCAAACTAATGCCTAAAGAAACAAACTTTTTTACGGCATCTGCACTCTTGGAAATAATTTCGTTGAGTTGCTTATTCTCCTCTTCGCTCCATTCTCCTAAAACATAATCAACTTGTACCCCTTTTTGTTCCGGACGACTTATGCCGACTCTTAGCCTCGCATACTCATTACCGTTTAGCACGGCCTGGATATCTTTAAGCCCATTGTGCCCGCCGTCACTTCCCCGGGGCTTTAAACGAACCGTTCCAAAATCAAAATTCAAATCATCTACAATAACCAGTAAATTGGTTTTGTCAATTTTTTCTTTCTGCATCCAGTAATTAACAGACTTCCCACTTAAATTCATATAGGTGGTAGGTTTTACTAAAATAAGCTGCTTCCCTTTGTATTTTATCCTGGCTATATGCGCCAGTGTTTCATTTTGAAATGAAACACTGGCGGCATTGGCTAGTTCATCTACTATTTTGAAACCAATATTATGCCTGGTTTCAGCATATTCAGCCCCTTTATTTCCAAGGCCAACAATTAAATACTTCATGAAGTGAAAATTAAACAGCTACATTGTGCTCTCTTAAAGCATCATTTAGGGATACTTTTTTATCTGTTGATTCTTTCCGTTTTCCAATGATTAACGCCGCGGGAACCTGATAGGATCCCGCTGGGAATGTTTTAGTGTAACTACCGGGAATGACTACTGATCCGGGAGGAACGTATCCTTTGTGAGTAATTGGTTCTGAACCAGTTACATCTATAATATGCGTACTTTTGGTTAAAACCACATTAGCCCCGAGAACCGCTTCTTTTCCTACCCTTACCCCCTCAACGACAATACATCGGGAGCCAATAAAACAATCGTCTTCAATAATAGTAGGTGTTGCTTGAAGGGGTTCCAGGACACCTCCAATACCAACGCCACCGCTTAAATGCACATTTCTGCCAATTTGGGCGCATGAACCTACCGTTGCCCAGGTATCAACCATCGTGCCGCTTCCAACCCATGCTCCGATGTTTACATAAGATGGCATTAAGATAACCCCTCTTTCTAAAAAGGAACCATGTCTGGCAATCGCATGTGGAACAACACGAACTCCCTGTGAAGCATATCCTTTCTTTAAGGGAATTTTGTCGTGAAACTCAAAGGGGCCAACTTCTATCGTTTCCATTTCACTAATGGGAAAATAAAGTACCACCGCTTTTTTTATCCATTCATGGACTTGCCAATTTCCTGACTCGTCAGGCTCTGCAACTCGCAATTTGCCCTTATCCAGTTGTTCAATAACAGAGAAAATAGCCTCTTTTGTGCCGCTTTCTTTTAAAAGCTCCCTATTATCCCAGGCAGATTCAATGATTTGCTTCTCGTTAAGCATTATTTATTTGTTTGGGTATTAATTAAAATTCTAACCTGGCTAAACGAAGTCTTCCCCGCCTTTCACTAGGTATGATTATACGCTGCGCATTGACTTGTAAGGCGTCTTTAAAACGAAGTCTTATTTTTTGATTTTCAGTACTTAAAATGCTTTTTCGTTCCGATTTTCCATCGCCCCTTAATAAATATTCACTTACCGTGTTCTCATATTTTATCTCATCATTAAATAGAAGATGCAATTTTTCAGGCGTCCGAAATATGAAAAAAGAGGAAAATGCCCCCATGTCATCCTGCGAATATTGTTTCTTATACAATATGGACTGCCAATGAAATTCCCCGTCCGGATTGATTGCTATGATGAATATATCGTTGTAATAATAATCTATTATGCTGCGGCTGAAATTGTCATACATCATCCGGTTCATATTATTTATCCGCCGCTCCATATCCTGCGATTCTTCTCCAACAATTAAAAGACCCCCGTCTTGTCTTAAAATAAGATCAGCAATGTTAATATTCATTATGCCCCGGTTATTTCTCGAATCTTTTCCTTCCAAATCTGATACAAACCGATCGTTGAATGCCTGTAATTTTGCCTTTTCTAAAATTCCCTCAGGACTAAGATTTACAAGAAAATATCCCTCCGCTTTTTCAGGATTCCTATTGTAATAGAAGCCTGATGCAATCAACTTTTTATTTAGATTATCGAAAATAAAGCGTGCATCATACACTACTTTTTCACCTAAATGTATCGTAGAAATTTTAGGGCCAAATTGTCCTCTACCATAAATGACTAGCCTGAAATGACCCTCCTCCCTCCTTTGTTTATAAATACTCTCCTGTATGAAAGAATACATATTCCCTTCGTTGTCAATAGTTACTGACATTGGATTGTCAAAATTACTGTAGCTGTCAATGACTATTCGCTTCTCCCATAGTAAGTCCATCGTCTCATTGTCAAGCACAAAAGCATGTAGTTCATTTCCTTTATCAATCGCATAAAACAACACCTTATTCCTGTCCTCCGATACTACCATTTCATATTCTGGAAAGAATACAATAAATCCCATGTTAATTAATGTAACAGAGTCTTTTAGATTAGCCGACGCATCATATCTATGGGCACGTATGTAGGTGTCTCCTTGTTGCCTGACTTGATAGATTAAGGTGAAATCACTCTCCCTGACGTTATAACCCATGATTCCGATCTGCTTCTTCTCGAAATTTAATTCCTTTGTCCAGGAATTTCTCATCTGTTCATCAAAACCAGAAATTTCATATTTTAGGCCAATGGTACTCATCATTAATGCATTACCCTTTATTTCACCTAAAATATCGTATTTCACCTCACTTCGTAAAGGAATTTCGTCGGAAACTATCAGCTTCTGGCCATAACCATAGAAATAAATCAATGTTCCAATAAAAGTCGCTATCCATTTCATATTCATAAATATAACTTTTTTAGACGTAATTATTTCCGCCAATGGAAAGGATTTGTTTAAATAAGTAACTTTATCCTATTATTGTTCAGATAAACGTCAAATTGTATGAAAATCTTTCCCGCTTTATTTATTTTTTGTTCTCTTTGGTTCGCTTCTATAGCTGAAAATAGTCCCACCTGGTTGAGATATTCAGCTATATCACCCGATGGAAATGCAATCGTTTTTACCTATAAAGGTGATCTTTGGCTTGTTCCAACACTTGGAGGTGAAGCAGTGCCTCTTACCTTTCACGAGGCGCACGACTTTATGCCAGTATGGTCAAATGATAGTAAAACTATCGCATTTTCATCGGATAGATTCGGTAATTTCGATATTTTTACCGTTTCTGTAGACGGAGGTACGCCGAAAAGATTAACCTATCATTCCGCCCCGGATTATCCCTATGAGTTTACAACCGATAATAAATTTATTGTTTTTGGTTCCGCACAAAAGGACCTGGCTGAAAATCGTCAGTTTCCTACAGGTTCTCAACCGGAGGTGTATAAAGTACCTCTGAACGGCGGGCAAGTTCAGCAAGTTTGGACCACCCCGGCTGAAGATATTTCTATACATAAAAATGGAAATCTCTGGGTTTATCACGATAAAAAAGGGGGAGAAAATGCATGGAGGAAACACCACGTTTCTTCTATTGCCAGAGATTTGTGGCTTTATAATCAACAACAGAATAAACATACTAAATTAACGGTTTTCCCAGGGGAAGACAGAAATCCTGTCTTTTCAGCAGACGGTAAATCGGTGTTTTACTTAAGTGAACAGTTTGGTTCTTTTAATGTTTGCAAATTAACCATAGATAACCCTTCAAAAATAGTGCAGGTTACCAAATTTACTAAACATCCCGTTCGATTCCTCACTCAATCCGATGCGGGAATACTCTGTTTTAGTTTTGATGGTAGTATCTACACTTTGAAAGATGGGGGTACTCCAAAATTAGTGGATGTTAAAATCTCTAATGAAAATAGAAAGAATAACGAGCAAATCCTCTCCGTTAAAGGCGGCGTGCGCGGTATGGCAGTTTCTCCCGACGGAAAGGAAGTAGCTTATATCTATCGCGGTGAAGTATTTGTTTCCTTTGCGGACGGGGGTATGACAAAACAAATAACAAAAACACCTGAACAGGAGGTCTCCGTTAGCTTCTCTCCCGACGGAAAGTCGCTGGTGTATGCTTCAGAAAGAGGTAACCGCTGGCAAATTTTTGAATCTTCCAGAATTCGTGCGGAAGAACTTTATTTCTCTTCTTCTACCTTGCTGTCTGAAAAAATTCTTTTTACAAATGCAAATAATTGCTACCAACCCTTATTTTCCCCAAATGGAAAAGAACTGGCGTTTATTGAAAATAGAATGACCTTGAAAATTTGGAATAAGGAAAGTGGCCAGTTTAGAACTATCTTAGGACAAGACCATCTCTTTGCTATGGGCGAAAATGACCAGTATTTTGTCTGGAGTCCCGATAATAAATGGTTGATCTTTGATTATAGCCTGCCAGGTTCCGCCGTTGGGGAAATTGGATTAGTGGCCGCAGATGGTAAATCAAAACCCATTAATATCACGGAAAGTGGCTTCCAGGATTTTAATGCCAAATTTGCGCTCGCCGGGGAAGCTATCTTTTGGTTTAGTAATAGAGATGGTTTGAAATCAGTCGCTCAAAGTGGCAATAGTCAGTTAGATATATATGCTATTTATCTTACAAAAGAGGCTTTTGATAAATATAATTTGTCTAAAGAGGAATTTGCCCTGGCTAAAGAAATGTCCGACAAGAAATTAAAAAGAGATTCCACTACAAAAAAAGATTCCTTGAATCTTCTGCAAATTGATTGGGAAAATATAGCAAGTCGTAAAGTGAAATGGACCTTAAACTCTACCTCAATCTCTGATGCTGTCGTTAGTAAGGACGGAGAAACCTTGTTCTACTTGGCAAGGTATGAAAAGGGTTTTAATCTTTGGTCACTAAATCTTAGAACTAAAGAATCAAAAATTATCTCAAATCTTAATGCTTCCAGTGGAAATTTAACCTGGGATAAGGATTTTAAAAATATTTTCTTAAATGCCTCTGGTGGCATAATGAAAATTAATCCTGAATCTGGCAAACAGGAATCTGTCTCCATTCAGGGTGAAATGGTCCTGGATGTGGCCGCTGAGAGATTATACATGTTTCACCATGTTTGTAGAAAAACGGAAAGTACTTTTTATACCCAGTCTTTTCATGGCGTTCCCTGGAATGATTATAAAACAGATTATTTAAAGCATCTTCCACATATCTCTAATGGACATGAATTTGCAGAGCTGCTCTCAGAATTATTGGGCGAATTAAATATCTCTCACAGTGGTGCAAGATATTCAAACGCCACCCCGCAAGATGATGAAACTGCTTCTTTTGGTGTATTCTTCGATCCTTCTTTTACGGGAAATGGTTGGAAAATTAAAGAAATAATCGTCGGCGGTCCGTTAGATAAGGCTGCCCTGAAAATTGGACCCGGCGCCGTCATCAACAGTATTGACGGACTTCTTTTCGATAAAAATCAGGATCTGGCTACTTTCCTAAATAGAAAGGCTGGTAAAAACGTACTCATTTCAGTACAAGATTCCGGGAAGTCAGTGGAAATGGTGGTGCAACCCATCAGCCTGGCAGAAGAAAGTCGTCTGCTTTACAAAAGATGGGTGAAGAAAAATCAAGAGGAGGTGGATAGATTGTCTTCAGGTCAGCTAGGTTATATTCATATTCCTGGAATGAGCGACGGTGCGTATAGAACGGTCTTTGAGGAAACGATGGGTAAGTTTTTCAATAAAAAAGCGCTGGTAGTAGATACCCGGTTCAATGGCGGTGGTGATTTAGTAGCTGATCTGGCTACTTTCTTTTCAGGGAAAAAATTTATGGATTTTGCCGTCGATAATAGAAGTGCTGGTTTCGAACCTAATTTCAGATGGACTAAACCCATTATCTCAATGGCAAATGAGGCTAATTATTCCGATGGTCACTGTTATGCCTATATGATCAAAGAATTAAATCTTGGTAAATTAGTGGGGCAACCTATTCCCGGCACTTGTACTTTCGCTGGTTGGGAAGTCCTGCAAGATAATGCCATCCGCTGGGGCGTTCCTTCTTTGGGCGTAAAAGGTACGGACGGGAAGTATCTCGAAAATGCTCAGACTTATCCAGATGTTACCGTTTGGAACGATTTTGATAAAATTTCAACAGGAAAAGATCAGCAATTAGAAGAGGCTATTCGCTTGCTTTTGGCTGAGTTAAAGTAATGTAAAGGGTTGTCCTCCAGGGTAAAAGACTAATTTGGAATGATCTTTTGCCATGGAGGATAACATTTTTATAAACAACAACGATTTATTTCTTTTTACTTATCTGAACGGAATATCGAAGATTGATGAGGTAATCGGCAAAGGCAGCGTCTCCGTTCCTAAACTGACCTGTTAGTTTAGATGTCTCTATGTCGGTAACACTTTGTGGCCTGCTTCTTCTCACCGCAATAGGCACACTTAACTGAATATTCGTACCTCCTTTCATATAATTTATTCCCGGCTCAAGAGAAATGATACTCCCCGGTCTCCTGAATCCTAAACTTCCGCCGAGTATATCTCTAACGGGAACGCCTTCATATCGTGCGCCAATAATGGCGGAAAAACCCTTTTGATTACTACCCGTCATGAGCCCTGCCCGAAAACTATATTGATCGGACACAGACATGATTGATTCATTTTTTAATATCGGGTTTAACGTTTCTCTGAAAGTACGAACGCCATTCATTTCTCTTGGATTTGAAAGATAATAACCAGTAATATAACCAGTTATACCTGAAAATATGGATTGGTAATATTGAAAATCTAAGGATATTCCAAAGCCTCCATCTCCTGGTTGTATAGATTGATCCACAGGACGAACCTCGGAACTACCATTTACTCCCACATTGTAAAATAAATCTAATGCCTGATAATTCCCTGTCGGAAGTTTTACAGAGAAACCAGCCGCTATGGCATGCTTTTTTCTTCCCGGTGCCACTAACCAATACCCAAGACCCGCCCGAATATCACCCAAACCTCTGGAAAAGGTAGTTCTTCTCTCTTTTCGCCCATGTTCGTATAAAGAGGATCTCGTGTTAATGACAAATGGTATATCACCGGTTAGGAACAGCCGTTCTGTAAGCCCTCTTTGTATTCCAAGATTAAATGCGCTGGTGTGGTTGATAACCTCCGTTCCATTCGCTACCCTGTCCGCTTCTTCCTTCAATCCTTTGAAATGACGAAACGACTTGAAATATCGAAAATCTCCGGAAAAATTCCATGCTCCTTTTAATCCGGCCTCAGCATGGCTGTTAGGATTTAAACAAGACCCAACGCCTCTTATGGCAACACATCCCTGACCTTGTAAGGAAAAGTTTGAAAGGATCATTGAAAATATTAAGATAAGGTGTAATTTCATTTTCAAAGTTGATTTTATTTAACAAATATCGGTTTTGTATCCGGATATTGAGGCTAATGAAAAACGATTAAAAGCGAATGATAGGTTAATGTTTCTTTGCACTTACTCTTTTTGTCTTATTTTACATCATTAATAATTTTAACGCATCTTAAATAAGGGTTCCTTGAAACGTTTTTATTTCGGTTTAATTTTGTTTAGCCTGATTGGTTTAGGTTTAGTCCAATACAGGTTTTTTATACTCAGTTTGCAATTAGCTAATGCCAGGTATTCTATTCAATTAAATGAAACTTTGGCCTTGGTCGGTAAGTATTTATATTTAGAAACCCCTCTGACCACATTGGTTTCCTCAAGCTTTAAAGGAAAAATAGGTAATTATGAACCAAATAAAATGTATGATAATGCAGCGGCGATCCAATTAGAGCAGTTTTTAAAGAAACGATTTGAAAAGGTCGGGGTAAAGGTTGATTTCGCCTTCGCATTTTATAATACACAAGACAATGTGGTTTTGCTCAAATCATCAAATTATTCAAAAAATTCTCCTCCTGATTTTTCTGAACCTCTGGATGGCTTCTTACCTTATCAATGTAATTGCCCTCTAAGCCTTTATATTCAAAACAAAAATCTGGTTCAATATTTTTTAGCTGAATCAAAAAATATTTATCTCCCCGCATTAATCTTGATTTTCTTGCTGTTTATTGGTGGAATTGGTGCCTTCGTGGTCTATGAAAAAGTACAATTTCAGGCAAAATCAAAACAAGATTTTTTTAACTTCCTGACCCATGAATTAAAAACGCCCGTTTTTACTATGTCTATTGCCTCCAAAATGTTAGAAAATTATAACCTCAATGAAAAAGCCTTAGAAGCAGTTCATATTATTAAAACTGAAATTAATAAACTTAAAATTCAAATCGAAAGAATTTTGGAAATGGTGGTCGCTGATAAATCTATGCCCCAATTGGAAAAAGTTAATATCGATCTATCCCCATTTTTCTTAAGCCTGGCAAATGATTTTTCTACCCAGATAAGCCAGGATCCATCCATCCGTTTTACTCAACAGATAGAAACATTTTCTCGTTCTATTTTAGCAGATAAACATTACCTACAGAACGTTTTTATGAACCTTCTGGAAAATGCAAAAAAATTTAAAACAGGTACAGTGCATATTCAGCTTATCGTAAAACACGTTAATGATGAAGTTTTTATTGATATAATTGACGATGGGTGGGGTATTGAAAATAAATTCCAAAAATTGATTTTTAAACCTTTTTTTAGAATAAAACAGTCAGCAAATGTTCAAGGCTACGGCCTGGGTCTGAGTTATGTTAAAAAAATGATTAAGTTTCATCAAGGTAAATTAATTTTGCAATCAACCCTTGGAAAAGGGAGTAAATTCACAGTAATATTACCTTTAATTAAAGACTAACTATATGATTTATAAGGTCTTATTGGTTGAAGATAATGAAAATTTAGGCTATATGCTGAAAGAATACCTGGCTATGAAAAGCTTTCATATAGACTGGGTTACCTCAGGAAGTACAGCTAAGATTTTTCTGAAAAGCAATAAACCAAATTTAATTATTCTCGATGTCGGTCTTCCCGATATAGATGGTTTTCAATTGGCTCAATGGATAAAAACGGAGTGCCCTTCTGTGCCTTTCCTATTCCTTACTGCCAGAGTGTTGAAAATTGATGTTTTAAAAGGTTTTAATTTGGGGGCAGAAGATTATATCAAAAAACCTATTGATGAGGAAGAATTAGTGATGAGAATGACGGCTATTTTAAATAGAACAAGCAAAGAATCTGTTATTCTACCTTCCAATATAAACATAGGTCGGTATCATTTTAATAAAAACACAAGAATTTTATCTTCCCCAAATGGGGAGAGAAGGTTGACGGCCATGGAATCAAAACTATTGGTTATGCTGTCCCAAAAGTTGAATCAAGTGGTGGAAAGATCCCTTTTGTTAAATGAAATATGGGGAAATGATGACTATTTTTCAAGAAAAAGCATGGATGTCTTCATTTCCCGTTTACGTAAATATTTAGCTGAAGACCAAAATATTAAACTTTTAAATGTTCATAATACTGGTTTTATTTTGAACGTCGAAACTGAAATGATTTAATAATCCAGCAAATTCTTTTGGTGAAAATACCGTATGATTCG
>CAMDWC010000016.1 GCA_945878825.1 Haliscomenobacter hydrossis DSM 1100 | reverse complement strand
TGCTGTGATGACTTCAATGGGCTTGAATAATAAAGCTTCCTGGGAAAAGCCGGCATCTAATGGAATATCTCCGGAGGAAGCTTTATGGAAAAAGGTTCAATCTTTAAACACGGAAGAGGCTTATGTAGATTATTTAAGTAAGTTTCCTTTTGGGAAATACAAATATGATGCAAGGCTTCAATTACAATTAGTGGACACAGAATCTGCTTGGGAAAAGGCAAAAACAGCCAATTCCGAAGATGCTTATAAGGTTTTTATGAGAGATTATGCGGGATCGAAGTATAATGCACAGGCTTTTGCTAACCTTACTAAAATAAGACAAGAAAATTCCTGGAATCAAACTAAAATATTAAATACTGTAGAGGCTTACGGTGATTTTATCTCACGTTATCCTCTTTCTGAATATATTCAGGAAGCAAAAACCAACTATGCCAGTAGCAAGAGTGAGGCCGAATGGAACAGGATTAAGGATTTTAATAATGTAAGTGTTTTTGAAAATTATGTAAAATCTTTTCCCAATAGTTTATACAAAGACCAGGCAAAAGCCAAAGTTCAAGTATTAAATAGTAATGCGCCTTCTTCAAATTCAATGGCTCTTAAAGCACCAGTTTCTTCTTCTGAAAATTCTAGGGTTCAAAAGAATATGAGTAGGCAAAATGAACATCAAAAGGTAGAAAAACCTGAAAAGAAAGACCTAGGTGCCGATAAATGGTTTCAAGCCAATGCCTTAAATACCATTGAAGCTTATCAGGGTTTTTTAAAAGAGTTTCCTAAACATAAGTTTTCTCCCTTGGCAAAAAAGGAATTAGCTTTGTTCGATGAACAAACCTGGATGAGAGCTAAGTCGGCAAATACTAATGAAGCTTATGAAAATTATCAAAAGCTTTTTCCAACAGGCAGGTATTTTAAGGAAGCCAAAAAGAAAATTTTAGATAAAGAAGTGGCAACTATTCTTGCAGGAGATTATCAGTCTTTACCTGCTATGAATAAAAGTGAGTCTCTGCCGGGTTCTAAACTGAACGAAATCACTATAAAAAACATCACAGGTTTTACTTTGATCATTATTTATAGTGGTCCCGTTAGCGAAAAAGTAGAAGTGAAAGATGGGAGTATGTACGTCGTTAAATTACCTAATGGTCAATACAATATTACGGCTACTTTAAATTCCGATCTAATTGGTTCTTTTGTAGGTAAGGAAAATTTGACCGGGGGGAAATATGAAACTAAATTTTTCCTTGGTTATTAATTTTTTATTCGACAGACCTTTTACTAATCAATCTTTGTTTCGCATAATACGTGTCATCTTCAACCTGGTCACCGTCCCAATCCATCAGACTAGTCATAAAGATTTGTCCATTTTCAATGTCGATTTTATATTCAAGGGTTTGTTCAGATTGATTTAATGTTAAGGTATCTCCATTTATTTTCCAGATACCATAATATTCGCTAATCAGGGAATTATCCCTGCCTCTAAATGTTTGATGATACTTTTTGTTTTTATCAAAAAACATCCTGAATGGTTTAACCTGAAATTGGTTTTCCCAAGTTTCTTCGCGTGCTTCAAATAAAGAATCTTTTCCAACAGATTGGTACGAATCAATGCTGACACTCATGTAAGTTATTTGCCATGTGCCGGGTATTTTTTCACTTAAAACCTGGGCGTTTTGCTGATTCTTTTCTTCTGAACTTGGTCCACAACCTAAAAAGGTTAATAAAGCCAGGGTGTAAAAGGAGTTTAGAATTAATTTCATCTGATTTTTCTATTTTGGTGTAAAAATACTAATTATGTTGAAATAGGTCTGAAAACTATTTTTTGTATTTTAAATTTACCACTAAAACATTTATGTTAGTGTTTTGGTTATTTTATCAAAATCTTTACTTTGAGTATTTCCAAAAGTTTTTTCGATTGTGTTAGTTTGAATTTTTTCGATCTATCTAAACCGACGCAAGGTACAATCCAAAAATGTTCGCTTTCTTTCAGTTTTACTATTTTGGAGGACTTCAGTGAGATTGCATTTAAATGGTCATTAATGGATGATAATGATAATTTAAATCCTTGGCTATCTTTTGATTTTCAAAAAAACATGTTAACGGCTATGCCTGAAAATGTGAAAGTATTATATGGTTCCTACTCATTTGGAAATGAATTGAAGGGATATTTTCCAATTTATTTTTTTGATTTTTCTTTAGATAAAAGTCTCAAGGAAAAAAATCCGGTTAAAAGAATTCTTGGTAAATTGATTAGGGCGAAAATCTTAATAATGGGTCAAATATTTTCAACAGGAACTAACTATCCATTCAATGAATACTTAAGAGACCAACAGTTTCAAAAAGAACTACATCATTTCCTTCAAGGTGTAGCATCCAGGTATAAGGCAAAAGCAATCCTTTGGAAGGATTTTTTTTCTGTTAGTGCAGCATTGGAACAGAATGGTTATTTTTCCTTTAGGTATCAGCCTGCCATGATATTGAAAATTAATAATCATTGGGAAACAATGCATGATTACGAACAATCTCTGTCTTCTAAGTATAGGATTAGATTATTAAGGGCAAGAAATAAAATGAAAGATATTATCTGGAAAACCTTGAACAAAGAAGAAATAATAAATTCTCAAGTCGTTTTACATCAATTATATTTAGGAATTTTATCTGAAGCCACATTTAAAATGGCAACGTTACCAGAGTCCTATTTTTTAAGTATGAAAGAAGCTTTTAAAGAAAAGTATAACCTAACGGCGGGTTATTTAGATGGAAAGTTAGTTTGTTTTTATTCTACTTTAATTAATGGGGAAACCCTTGAAGCAAATTTGGCAGGATTTGAAGAAGAAACAAATCTAAAAATGCAATTATATCTGAATATGTTATTTTTAATGGTTGAAAATGCCATTAAATTAAAAGTTGGGAAATTAAATTTTTACCGTACTGCCATGGAAATTAAGAGTTCAGTAGGGGCAGTTGGAAGGGACACAATGGTCTATATAAAACCAACGTCTAAATGGTTAGCACCTTTATTTCCAATACTTATACCTTGGTTTTCACCCCAGAACCTTAGTTGGAAAGCTCGTTCTCCTTTCAAAGTTAAATATTCATGAATCTATTTTTTCCAAATCTTCCTTTTTGGAGTTGGATAGGATTATTTATTTCTGCTTACTTCATTGGTATGGCTAAAGGAGGAATAAAAGGAACTGCCTTATTGGTAATACCTATCATGGCCATTATCTTTGGTGGCAAAGCGTCGTCGGGAATTGTTTTGCCTATGTTACTTTTTGCAGACTTATTTGCCGTTAGACATTATAAAGGACATACAGAATGGAAGACGTTGTGGAAATTGTTACCAATGGCATTATTAGGTATTATCCTTGGACATTATCTTGGTATATATGTTTCCGATACCACTTTTAAATTATGGATGGCGGGCATTGTTTTGGGAAGTTTAACTTTAATGTTATTGCAAACCAAAGGATTTGTTAATGAAAAAATGGTTGGTCATCCAGTTTTCGCTTCAATTATTGGACTTTTGGGTGGTTTTAGTACCATGGTAGGTAACGCTGCCGGACCTATTTTGTCAATTTATTTATTAGGTCTCAAATTACCTAAGCTCCTGTTTTTAGGCACAGGAGCTTGGTTTTACTTAACGGTAAATATAATGAAACTGCCGTTTCATATATTCTCTTGGAAAACTATTCATTTAGAAAGTCTGATTTTAAATATAATGGGTATTCCCTTTCTGGTTTTAGGCTTTTTCTCTGGCACCTGGATAGTGAATCATTTAGAAGAAAAATCATTTAGGAAACTAGTTATCTGGATGACCTTATTAGCTGCTGTAAGATTATTATTTGATGTCTGGTTTTAATCCAAGGGCCGTTCCACTCCAATCTGGATCCGCCGCGGCATGCCATTTTCCTAAAAAAGCGTCATAAAATAGCGCATGAACTCTACCCATTTGACCTGGTAATTTAACCTCCTCTAAAGGCAGATTCAATTTTTTTAAATTAGGTATAGTTTGAGGATGTTGCCATAGATTTCCCTCATGATTTTCCACCAATAACTTTTCAGGTAATTGATAAATTCTTGCCGCTTCAACGGCTTTTTCAAGCGATAAATTTTGGTCAATAAATCGACTAATTACCTGGACTACGGCGGGAACTATTCTGGCGCCACCTGCGGCTCCCAAAGCTAAAACAGGTTTTCCATCTTTAAAAACGAGCACGGGAGAAATATGTGAAGAAGCTCTCTCTAATGGTTCCATGTTTCCCAGGTAAGGCCCCATCGTCGTTGCTAAAAGGAAACCGTGTTTTACTGAGGCTACTTTTGAACCAAGAAGAGGTCCTAAAGATTGAGTAACAGAGACCACATTTCCATTTTGATCAGAAACAACAAAGTGAGTTGTGTGCCCATTTGAATGTAAATTAGTATCATATTTCATGGCAGGGGGCAATGGTGCCATCCATCTTTCATTGGCAAAAGTTAGACTTGCTACTTTCTCTTCATCTTTTTTAAGTAAAGATCTGTCCTCATAAGCTTTATGATGCGCTGAAGCATGGGCAAGAACCCATTTTGTTTCATCAGCCTTAGCAAGATCAGTCTTTTCTAATAAATTAAGCATTTCAATGACAATGGCACCATAACAAGGTAAGCCCATAGCCACAATATCATACCCTCTGTAACGACCTTTTATTATTTTTGCATCTGAAGCTTTATATTGATGTAGATCGGATGCTTGTAAAAAACCTCCACCGGAAATAATTTCATTTGAAATGTCTTTAGCTATTTTACCATTATAAAAGCTTTTTCCGTCGTCTTTCGATATTTTTTTAATAGTTTTTGCTAGTTGTGGTTGTCTGAAAAGCGTATTTGCTTGTCGCGTTGAATCATTGATTAAAAAATATTTTATGGATCCGGGAAAAGTGGATAAGGAACGCCTGACCATAGATTGCCTTAAAGCCTCGTCAGGTAGCAGGACAAATCCGTTTTTTGCTATGTTAATGGCAGGAGCCAATACTTTGTTGAGTGGCAATATTCCATTTTCTTTGTGCAATTTAATAATACCTTTTACCATTCCTGGTATGCCAATGGTCTTAAAACCGTCTTCTGCCTTTGAAACATCCGAGATATATTTCATAGGTACCTGTGTGGTGGCGTCAATGCCCTTTGGTCCTGTTTGATAATTATAAAACAATGCTTGTAGCCTTCCTCCTAATCCACTCATGCTTGGTTCGGTGACAGAAAGCACAAATGAGGTTGCCACTGCTGCATCAAAAGCATTTCCGCCTTTTTCCAAAATATCAAGACCAGCCTGGGTTGCTAAAGGATGCGCCGAAGCTATAACTCCTTTAGAAGAAGACGCCGACTTTTGGGCATTCATATAGTTAAAACTGCACAAGAAAATGAAAGTGTAACAAAGGATATGTTGCATTTAAAAAAATTTAAAAGGTTTTGCCTAAAGTAACAGATAAATTTTTATTTCTTCCATTTTCCGTCAATAATTTCTCTGTGCAAATGAGAAACACCCATGTCTCTTAACATATCAGGTATTCTGTGATTGTGAGTGTCAGAAATGAAAATTTGCCCCTTGAAATTAGTAATTAAATGATTAATTAGAGATTGTACTCTAAACGGATCGAGTTTATCAAATATATCATCCAATAATAAAATAGGATTAATACCTAAATTATTTTTCAAATAGGTAAATTGGGCTAATTTAATGGCTAGTAGGAAAGTTTTCCTTTGTCCCTGAGAGGCATACTTTTTAAGTGGATTTTCTTCCATGGTAAATAAAAGATCATCTTTATGTATTCCAATGGTGGTTCGTTGTAAAAATAAATCCCTTTTTTTGTTTAAAATCAATAAATTGAGTATGGAATCACTATCTAATTTAGATTGGTATTCTAAGCCAACGGTTTCCTTTTCATTGGAAATTTTTTGGTAAATTTCATTGAAAACGGGATTGAATTGTTTTAAGAATTCTGTTCTGGCTTTGTGTATATAGGTAGCCGGTTTTTCTAATTGTTCATCGTAAATATCAAGTAAAACTGAATCTGATGATTTTTCATTGGTAAATTGTTTTAAATAGGCATTTCTTTGATGAAGCACTCTGTTATAATGCAACAAATGGGTTAGATACGTGGTATTGGTTTGAGCCAGCGTATTATCTAAGAATTTTCTCCTTAATTCACTGCCTTCCATGATGATTGATATATCATCAGGAGCAATAAAAACAACAGGTAAGAATCCGATATGATCAGAGAGTTTGTTCAAAGGATTCAGATTAACCTCAAATACTTTAGATTTATTAGGCTGAATTTTTGCGACAATTTTTTCTTGTTGTTCTAATCTGGAGTAATGGCCCTCTAGTCTAAAATAATCTTTATTAAATTTGGAAACTAAAGAATCATGAGTACTTAAATAACTTTTAGTCATACTTAAATAGTAGATGGCATCCAATAAATTAGTTTTTCCCATGCCATTAAGGCCTGTAAAACAATTTATTATAGGATCAAAGTTAAACTCCTCCCATTCATAGTTTTTGTAATTTGTTAAAATGAGTCGATTCAACCACATGCTTTAACAGGCATTTTCCACTTTCTTAAAAACAAATAAACAAGGATTTAATAAAATTGGTGGCTTTCAATTTATATCTTCTACAATAATAGTTTATATTTGTCAGGATTTTAAAAAAAAATAGAGGGTATGAACACCGTCGTAGACAAAAAAAAGACAGGCAAGGGAAATCTTACATCTGATGTGCATCCTAAAGAAAGGTATCTTTTCTGGTATGAACTGATGTTGAGAATCCGTAGATTCGAGGAAAAAGCCTTGATGATGTATGGTCAGCAGAAAATTCGTGGTTTTTGCCACGTATATATTGGACAGGAAGCGGTGGCTGCTGGTATTGAATCTGTCATTCGCAGGGAAGATGGCATTGTTACTGCTTACCGTCAACATGGTATCGCTTTGGGAAGAGGCATTAGTGCCAAATCTGCTATGGCCGAACTTTATGGCAAAGCCACTGGGGTAGTTAAGGGAAAGGGTGGCTCGATGCATTTTTTAAGTGCAGAACATAAGTATTTTGGAGGAAATGGCATCGTAGGTGCTCAAATTCCTATAGGAACAGGTATTGCATTTGCTGAAAAATATAAAGGTACCGATAATTTATGCGTTACTATGTTTGGTGATGGTGCCGCCCGTCAAGGATCGCTGCATGAATCTTTTAATATGGCAATGAGTTGGAAATTACCCGTATTATACATTGTTGAAAACAATGGATATGCTATGGGTACTTCGGTAAACAGGACGAGTAACGTGGTTGATTTGTATAAAATGGGTCTTTCTTACGATATGCCCAGTGAAGCAGTAGATGGTATGTCTCCAGAAGCTGTTCATGACGCAATAACTCGTGCTGCCGCGCATATCAGAGCAGGTAACGGTCCTTACTTTTTAGAAATCAGAACCTACAGATATAAAGGTCACTCCGTTTCTGATCCCGCTAAATACAGAACTAAAGAAGAAGTTCAATCTTACCAGGATAGAGATCCAGTAAAAATGATTGAAGTCAAAATGTTGGGCGAAAAAATTGCTACCGAAAAAGAGATTCAGATAATTAAGGATAAAATCAAAATAGAAATGGAAGAGGCCATTGAATTTGCTGAAAACTCTCCTTTACCACATCCTGATGAACTTTACACCGATAATTATTTGCAAAAAGATTATCCTTTCATAATGGATTAATTTTTAAAAAAAATTCATTAAGAAATTTTACTTTTGCATTTCTTTTGAAATTGGATCATTCTATTAATAAGGCAGTTAAAAAAATATGGCAAAAACGACTCAAAAACCTAAACAAGACGAAGTTCTTGTGGATATCATTGAAGTTCGCAATAAAACGCAGAAATTTTATCTTAAATATCAAAACATTATTAATTATGGTGGTGCTGCTTTGCTCATTATAATTGTAGGTTTAGTTGCTTATAACTTTCTATATAAACAGCCAAGACAGATAGAAGCTATAGAACAAATGGCCCAAGCTCAGCGACTTTTCGAAAGAGATTCCTTTGCTGTCGCTCTTGAAAACCCAGGTGGTGGATTCGCTGGTTTCCTGGGTATTATAGAAAATTATGGTGGAACACCAGCAGCAAATCTTTCTCACTATTATGCAGGTGTTTGTTATCTGAATTTAGGTCAAATAGAAGCGGCGCTTTCTTACATGGAAGATTTCTCACCTAAAGGTACCGTTCTCGCTGTGATGAAAGAAGGTATCATTGGTGATTGTCACGCGGATCTTGGTGATTTGAAAAAAGCGATGAAGTATTACGTAAATGCTACAGAAATTCTTGATACCGATGAACTCATGACCCCTCATTATCTCAAAAAAGTGGGTATGTTACATCAGCTTAATGGTGATAACAAAGAGGCTATTGAAGCTTTTCAGAAAATCTTGTACGATTATCCTAACTCATTCGAAGCTACTGATATTGAGAAATATATAGGTAGATTAGAAGCAAACTAAAATATTTTGTCATCATCATCAAATGGTCTATCCCTTTATGATGAAACGAAAATGCCGAATATCCTTGGTTGGAAGTTCGGCATTGTCGTTTCTGAATGGAATAGTGGTATCATGGAGAATCTACTCGTTGGATGTAAGGATACCCTCATTCGTCATGGAGCTAATATTAACGATATAATAACCTATCAGGTTCCCGGCTCCTTTGAATTGCCCGTCGGCGCAAAAATACTTGCAAATGAAAATCAAGTGGATGCTATTATTTGTCTGGGTTGTCTCATTAAAGGGGATACTGCACATGACGAATATATCGCAAGTGCTGTGGCTAATGGTCTCACTCAAATAGGGGTTATGTTTGATATTCCTTGCATATTTGGTGTACTAACCGTTCTTAATGAACAACAGGCTATTGATCGGTCAGGTGGAAAATATGGAAATAAAGGGGTAGAAGCAGCAGTTACTGCCATAAGAATGGCGGCATTGAAAAGATTGCTTTAAGATGAAACTTCACCTGATTGATTCGGGTACCTTTAAACTCGATGGTGGTGCCATGTTTGGTGTCGTTCCTAAAATTTTGTGGCAAAAATTAATTCCTCCTGATGATGCTAACAGGATTGAGTTGGGAATGAGGTGCCTGCTTATTGAAACAGAAGACAAATTGATTTTAGTCGATACGGGTATAGGTAATAAAAATCATGATCAGTTCATTAAATATTTTTCTCCTAAGGACACTCATCTTCTTGTTGATAATTTAAAACAGAAGGGATTTTTTGCAGCTGATATTACTGATGTGATTTTAACCCATCTTCATTTTGATCACGCAGGAGGAGCCGTTAGTTTAAATGAGAATAATCTGCTTTTTCCCACTTTTCCAAAAGCAACTTACTGGTCTAATGCAATCCAGTGGGAAAGTGCCGTACATCCCAATATAAAGGAAGCACCCTCTTTTATTAAAGATAATTTTATTCCGCTTCAAACATCCGGACGATTAAAATTTATTCCATGTACTGATTCTGATTACCCGTTTATCCACGGTTTGAATATTAGATTTGTTCATGGGCACACATTGGGTATGATGTTACCCATTATAAATATAGAAAATCAAACATTTGTTTATTGCGCTGACCTTATTCCTACCATTCATCATTTGTCGCTTTCCTATATCATTGCTTATGATATCCAACCTCTTGAAACTATAAAAGAAAGAAGTATATTGATAGAGGAAGCATTAAAGAACGATTATGTTCTTATCCTTGAACATGATGTAGAGCATATCTGTATTAAATTAATGAGAAATGATAATGGAAAAATTCAAGCAATACCATATTTTTTTTAATATATTGTAATAAGCTAATTAGTTCAGTCTATTTTATAATACTTTACCATGAAAAAATACTTTTTCCTTTTTTCGTTTTTTTTTGGAGTCCATTTGCAGACAAATGGTTCAAATCCCGTGCTTACAATAGATCATATTGAACCTTCCTTTTGGTGGGCAGGCATGAAAAACAGGGACTTACAAATTATGGTTCATTCTAAAGATATTGCCTATTTAAGACCAAAAATTAATACACTGGGTATAAGATTGGTTAATGTGATTCAGACCTCCAATAGGAATTATCTTTTTTTGAATCTGGAAATTCAACCCACGGTAAAACCTCAAACTTTTCCCATTGATTTTTTGAAGGATGAAAAAGTGGTTTTTTCTCACCTATATACGCTTAAAGAAAGGAAAGAGAATTCAGCAACGCGGCAGGGCTTTTCAACGGCAGATGTCCTTTATCTGATTACCCCAGATCGCTTTGCCAATGGAGATCCGAGTAATGATAATCACCCGGATATGAAGGAAAAATCAAACAGATCATTTAAAGGGGGACGCCATGGGGGCGATATCGCAGGTATTATTAAAAATTTGGATTATATTAAATCAACCGGGTTTTCAGCCATTTGGCTCAATCCTGTTCTGGAAAATAATCAGACTGAATATTCCTATCACGGATACTCCATTACTGATTTTTTTAAAGTAGATCCTCGCTTTGGTTCTAATGATTCTTACCTTGATTTAGTAAAAAATTGCCATGATAAAGGATTGAAGGTTATTATGGATATGATAGTAAATCATTGTGGTTCTTTTCATTGGTGGATGAATGATTTACCAGATACAGATTGGATTAATTTCGAAAATAAGTTTGTTAATACCACCCATCAACGTGCTGTTATCCAGGATGTTCACGTAAGTGAATACGATAAAAAAATGTTTGCAGACGGTTGGTTTGTAGAGACAATGCCTGACCTAAATCAAAAAAATAAATTACTGGCAACATATTTAATACAAAATGCCATTTGGTGGATTGAATATGCTGATATTGATGGCATTAGAATGGATACATATCCTTATCCGGATAAAGATTTTATGAGCGACTGGACATGTGCTGTATTGGCTGAGTATCCTGATTTTAATATAGTAGGGGAGGAATGGTCTGAAAATCCAGCCATTGTCGCTCATTGGTTGAAAGGAAAGGTGAATCCAAATGGTTATTCTTCCTGTTTGCCTGGAGCCATGGATTTTCCCATTCAAGGTGCATTGAGGAAATCATTAACCAATAATAATTGGTATCCTCTTTATGAGACCTTATCTATGGATTTTTTGTACCCTGATGCAAATAGTTTAGTGGTTTTTCCTGATAATCATGATATGAGCAGGCTTTTCTCCCAGGTTAATGAAAATTTGGAACTGTTTAATCTTGGTCTCACTTATATGTTAACCACCCGAGGTACCCCACAAATCTATTATGGAACGGAAATTTTGATGTCAAACCCTGGTACTGATGATCATGGAATCATTAGAAGTGATTTTCCAGGTGGTTGGCAAGGAGATCTAAAAAATGGATTTTCAAATGTGGGTCTTTCAACTAAACAGATTGAAACAAAAAGCCATATTCAAAATTTACTTAAATGGCGTGAAAAAAAAGGGGTGATTCACCATGGAAAAATGATGCATTTTGTCCCGGAAAATAATATTTATGTATATTTCAGATATGACAATGATGAAAAGGTTATGGTCGTCCTTAGTCTGAATAAAATGGATATTTCTTTGGATTTAAAAAGATTTAAAGAGATACTGCCCAGTTCATTCATCGCGACTGAAATTATATCAGGTACAAATATGGAGTTATCAAATTCCCTAAAGGTACCTGCATTAAAATCTCTGATTTTATCTTTGAAATAACGTTTATTTAAGGGGTACTTACTTCTACCGCATCTTTTAGGATGTATATGAAATGCATTACGTCTTTGGTGTTTAGCGTAAGTACTCCTGAAAATGTTATTACGTCATCGGTGTTATATCTTTTTGAAAATCCTTTTTTCATTTCAAGTTCAACAATGGTTTCTGAACCTGAACCCCCGCAGAAAAAACACATGGCCATGGGGACTTTAGAAATGACATATAAGTTTTTTGTTGCATCAACAGGTATTACATAACCTTTAATTTTAACCTTTTTGTTTTTATAAGAATTTGGTATTTCTCCAAATCTTGGCACCATAAATTTAGATTGGTGTTCCTCAAACCACACTAAATCAAAGTTAACATCGGATAATCTTTCCCAGCTTAACAAAGATTGCGCCTTAAGGTCAGGGAGCATAGCCAACGATAACCCTAAGGCTAAGTAACTTACAATAGTATTAATCCTCACTTTCATTTCTTTTTTATGCAAATATAAGATAATAAAAAATTTATTTATGAAACATTGTTGCATTGGTTATTTGCTGGAATCTCCTATCTTTAAAGTAAAATAAGGGCAGAATTAAATAATTGCCTCCTTAATTCACACGAAATTGAAATGTATAAAAATGGACATATTTTCACAAATGTTTTTAAGATTTAAATCAGTCTGGTTTTCAGTACTTTTTCTGTCCTTATATTTTGGTGCTGTTGGTCAGAATAATAAGTTATCTGGTCGGATTACTTCTAATGGAACTCCATTAATTGGTGCTTCTGTTGCTATGGCAAATAGTAGTTTAGGCACCATTACCGATTTGGAGGGGCAATTTGTTTTATCTGATATTCCAAAAGGCGAACATACTTTCAATATATCTTATGTTGGATATAAATCTAGTTCATCTACATTGATTTTTCAAATGGATGAGCTTAAAAAGATGGATTTTAACCTTGACGAGGACATTTTGGGCTTAGAAGCTGTCGTTGTGACAGCTACCCGAAATGCGATTCCTGCCTTTCTTTCTCCCATTATAGTTAACCGCTTAGATGATCGAATTTTTGATAGGACTCAATCAATTACTTTAGCAGAAGGACTTCATTTTTCTCCAGGTTTACGTATAGAGAATAATTGTCAGAATTGTGGTTTTACCCAGTTGAGGATGAATGGTTTGGAGGGACCATACACACAGATTTTAATAAATAGCAGACCGGTTTTTTCTGCCCTAGCTGGTGTTTATGGTTTGGAAATGATTCCAACCAACATGGTGGAAAGGGTTGAAATTGTGAGAGGTGGTGGATCAGCTCTTTATGGTGGAAATGCGATAGCTGGAACGGTAAATATTATAACAAAAGATCCACTGTTCAACCATTTTGAATATAATTCTAATTTAGCCATTACAAACTTTGAAAATGCAGATAAAACTTTATCTGTTAATGGTTCTCTCGTTTCAGACCAGCTAGATAGAGGCATTACTTTTTTTGGTTTTAATAGGTCAAGAAATCCTTGGGACGCCAATGGAGATGAGTTGTCAGAAATGACAAAACTAAATAATCTTACCCTGGGCGCTGATGCTTATTGGAAACCGTCGGAAAGAAGTAGGTTGAGTTGGAATATACTTTTTATGAAGGAGTTCAGAAGAGGTGGGGGAGATTTTGATGTTCAGCCACACCAGGCTGCTTTGGCTGAACAGCTTAATCATGATATCAAAGGTGGGGGTATTTCTTATGAATATTATTCGAAGGATAATGCAAGGAAAATTTCAGTATATAGTTCATTACAACAAACAAACAGAGGCAGTTACTATGGTTCTGGAGGAAGTATTCTGACGACTGGAAATAATATAGGTTTGCCTCAGTTGCAGGCTATCAATGCTTATGGTGTATCAAAGGATCTGGCTTTGGCTGCTGGATGGCAAATTTCAACTGAGCTGGATGGTGGATTTTCACTGACCGCTGGAAATGAGTGGGTTCATAATAAGGTTTCAGATAGAATGCCGGGGTATAACAGAAGTATCAATCAAACGGTCAATACTTTTGGTACCTATGCACAGATACAATGGAAACCCGCAGATTCATGGACTTTTATTGCAGGTGGTCGATTAGACCCATTAATTATTGATGGTTTTTATTTGTTAGATAAATATGATTTCAGCCAGATTAAAAGAATGGCACCTTTCGTACCACGTTTTAGTGTTTTAAAAAATCTTAATAGCAGTCTAAAATTAAGAGTTTCTTTTTCACAAGGTTATAGGGCACCTCAGGCGTTTAATGAAGACCTGCATATTGAAACCGTAGGAGGAGCTGCATTATTTACCCAGCTCGATCAGGATTTAAAAACGGAAACTTCTCGTTCCTGGAACGCCTCTTTCGACTATAATTGGAGAAAAGGCTCCGCTGAAGGTAATTTTATTGTGGATGGATTTTATATTACACTATCAGATCCGTTTATTTTGAGTGATCAGATTGAATTACCAAATGGTATTGGGGTGGTTACAAAAAGAAATGGTTCAGGGGCAAAGGTTTTTGGATTAAATTTTGAGTCCAATATAGCCATTACCAGGAAATGGATTATTCAAGGGGGAGCAACGGTTCAAAGGGCTTTATATGACGAAAGGGAAATAATCTGGTCTCCTGGTATTGTTACCGAAAGTAATAAAGATAGTGTTGTGTCAACCGACCGACTATTAAGAACCCCAAATGTATATGGTTTCTTAAGCATGGACTGGCTGCCAGTTCATGAATGGAGCTTTTCACTATCAAGTGTTTATACGGGGTCTATGCAGGTAAAACACATAATTGATGTAGATAATGAGTTTCCTGTATGGGTAAATACTAGGTCATTTTTAGAGGTTAACTTTAAAATGAGCAAAGAATGGCACCTCCATAAGACGATGCCTTTAACTTTATCAATGGGCATTCAAAATATTTTTAATGCTTATCAAAAGGATTTTGATAAAGGAGTACAAAGAGACGCGGGCTATATTTATGGACCTTCCAGACCAAGGACTATATTTTTTGGTATTTCATTCGCTCCTTTTAATCCTGAATAAGAATTATAAAGACAGGCATTTCTGAAAGAATTTGTGCATATTATCTTTATTTATGTTTTTACCTATAACGACTATTTTACTTATTCGAGGCTCGTCATTTGTCCAAAGTTGACCGTCACTGTAGTTTATTTGTGTTTTTACTGTTTGAAATAGCAACTTTACCGGATAATTTTCAACGGCAAAAATCCCTTTAATCCTATAAATCTGGTGATAACTTAGGAATAGTAATCTGTTTATTTCAAAATTCAACTTTGCCAACACAAAAGGCTCATTAAACGTAAAGGAAAAAGTAGTTATTTTTTGGTGTATATTATTTAACTCGCCGGATACATTATTCAGTTTAATTTCAGGAAGCTGCTCATGATGTCTTTCCAGTATATCAGCAATAGGAAAAGCTCCAAATGCAGCCCACAAAATAGTTGCTAAAGGATTGATTTTTGATAATAAGTTTATTATTTCTTTTTTCTTAGCCTCATTTGATATCTGGTCTGTTTTATTAAGCAACAAGATATCAGAAGCGGCAATTTGCCTGATGGCCTCCTCCGTTTCAGAAAGCCAGCTTTCAATAAAAAGAGCGTCGATAACGCCAATAACATTAATCAGTTCAAAATCTTTTATAACCGCTGGATGATTAAGAAAAGTGGCTGCTATGGCTCCAGGATCTGCAATGCCAGTCGTTTCAATTAAGATCCTGTCAATTTCGTCTTTTTTCACATATAATTCTTCGAGCACATCAAAAAGTTCATCATTTAAAGAACAACAAATACAGCCAGCTGTCAGCTCGATAATATCATTCGTATTGGTAACTAAACTTGCTCCATCGATGTTAATTTTTCCGATTTCGTTCTCAATAACAACGATACGTTCGTTATTTTTACTTTTTAAAAAGTGATTTAAGAAGGTCGTTTTTCCAGATCCTAAAAAACCAGTAATAATATGGACAGGAATTTTCTTTTTCATATTAAAATTTAGACCATTTCATTGAGTAAGATTTGTAACTTGTGGAACAAATTTTATCGTCAATTTGATTTAGATTTATTAAAATAATTATGAGTACTGCGCTGAAAGAAAAACCCAGAATGCATTTCTGGCAGATATTTTCCATGAGTTTTGGATTTTTAGGTATCCAATTTGGATTTGCCCTTCAAAATGGGAATGCTTCAAGAATTTTACAAAATTTTGGTGCAGATGTTCATGAATTATCTTGGTTTTGGTTAGTTGCGCCTTTAACGGGCATGTTAGTTCAGCCCTTGGTTGGTTATTACAGCGATAGGACATGGAATAGATTGGGTCGACGAAAACCATTTTTTTTAGTAGGTACCATTTTATCTTGTTTGGCCCTGATTTTTTTGCCTAATGCTGATATTTTCTTATCAATTAAATCAGCCTTACTTATTGGTGCAGGTATTCTAATGATAATGGATGCCAGTATTAATGTTGCGATGGAGCCATTCAGAGCCCTTGTAGCAGATAATTTAAGAGTAGATCAGAATACGTTTGGATTTAGTATTCAAACCTTTTTGATAGGTGTTGGAGCTGTTGCCGGATCCTACTTACCATCTATTTTAGCTGATTATTTTGGGTTTAGCAGGGAAGGGATAAATGGGGGAGTAGCACCTAATGTTATCTGGTCTTTTTATATCGGTGCTATGGTATTCTTTGGTGCTATTTTAGTTACTTTAATTTTTGCAAAGGAATATCCACCAGAGGTATATAAACTGTACCATGGGAAAGCAAAAGAAGAAAAACAGGGATTAATCAATATTGTCCACGATTTCAAAGCTATGCCTTCAACGATGAAGCAATTGGGATTAGTTCAGTTTTTTAGCTGGTTTGCTTTATTTAGTATGTGGGTTTTTACCACGCCAGCAGTAGCCCATCATATTTATGGATTAGCTATTGACGACACCCATAGCCTGGCTTTTAATAAAGCAGGGGATGAGGTAGGAAAAGCCTTTGGAATGTATAACCTGGTCGCTACTTTCTATGCCTTATTGCTCCCTTTTATTGCCCTTAAAATAGGAAAACAATGGACGCATGCTTTTTCTTTAATTGCAGGTGGAATAGGGCTAATTGGTATTTATTTTTGTACTTCACCAGACCAATTAATATACTGTATGATTGGTGTAGGAATAGCTTGGGCTTCTATACTTGCTATGCCTTACGCCTTGTTGGCAGGATCAATTCCAGCGGGGAAAATGGGGATTTATATGGGGATATTTAATTTTTTTATCACCTTACCTCAAATTGTTAACGGCGTATTTGGAGGCCTTGTTGTTAAGTATGCCTATAATAATAATGCTATTTATGCCCTTTTATTCGCCGGTGTATTTATGATTTTAGGCGCATTTACGGTGCTTAAAGTTAAATCTGTTTAATTTTAACTACAAATAAATTTTTATGAAGCAATTATTACTGGTTCTGACGATTTTATTTTCTACGAGTTTTGTATGGGCTCAAAAGAAAGATAAATCGGCGATGGACTTTTCAACCATTATTTCAGCAGCGGAATTAAAAAAACAACTTTATGTTATTGCAGGTCCGGAAATGGAGGGTAGAAATACTCCTTCTGCAGGCTTGAAAAAAGCAGCGGCTTATCTGGAATCTGAGTTTATTGCTATGGGGTTACAACCCATTGCCAATGGTAAGTATCAAATGCCTTATGCACTTTATCTGGACTCCATTTTGGCATCCTCTTTCTCTGTAAACAGTCAAAATTATGTTTCAGGCGAAGATTTTCAAATGAATCCTAATAATTATTCCGCTCAATTACATGCGTCAGAAGTAGTTTTTGTGGGTTATGGAATGTCTGATTCTACGCGTAACGATTATGAAGGACTCGATGTAAAGGGAAAATTTGTATTGGTCATGGCAGGAACGCCTAACCCAGGTGCAGGTCGCGGAAATTTTGTAAATAAACAAGCTATTGCCGCTCAGTATGGCGCTATTGCTGTTTTACAGGTTCAACAAAATCTTTCTATTCAAATGAGAGGTGGAGGTCCAAGACATTATTTGAATCTTTATAAAAAAGTAAATCTTCCTAATTTAATTACTATCAAAGGAAATGTAGCAAAGGATATTACGGGAAAATCGTACGACGAACTTTTAACAGAAGCGAAAAATGGCGTGCTTAAATATTCATTTTCTACTAAAATCTCTTTTAATCTTTTAAAACAAACCAATACAGAGGAAACAACCAATGTAATTGGTTTTATAGAAGGTACGGATTTAAAGGATGAAGTCGTTATGTTAACTGCTCATTATGACCATGTTGGAAAAACGGCAGATAAAATTTTCTATGGTGCTGATGATGACGGTTCAGGGACGGTTAGTATTTTGACTCTGGCCAGAGCTTTTTCTGAAGCGAAAAAAGCGGGGAAAGGCCCCAGAAGAAGTATGGCCTTTATGCTTGTTTCCGGTGAGGAGAAAGGTCTTTGGGGGTCTGCTTATTACGCTGATAATCCGATTATTTCTTTAGAAAAAACAGTTTGTGATCTCAACGTTGATATGATTGGAAGAATTGGTGATCCTTATTTGAAGGATGTTGATTCAAGTAACTATGTTTATATTATCGGTGACGATAAATTAAGCTCGGCTTTAAGACCCATTAGTGAAAGTGCCAATAAAAAATATACCAATCTAAAGTTAGATTACACATACAATGATCCCAATGATCCTAATCGTTTTTATTATCGTTCAGATCATTACAATTTTGCTGAAAAAGGAGTGCCCATCATATTTTATTTTAACGGCGTTCATCCTGATTATCATCAGGCAACGGATACTCCTGAAAAAATTAACTATCCTTTAATGGCAAAAAGAGCGCAATTAGTTTATTTTACTGCCTGGGAAATTGCCAATAGAACGGAATCTATTCCAAGAGACCAGAATAAACTTTAATCATGGAAGTAAAGAGGGTTAATATTTAATCCTCTTTACTTTTCTTTAGAAATTTCATATAATCCTTTACCGTTTCCATCGGATTTTCCTCCATCGGAACATGACCACTGTTATATATTTTTAATTCGGCCTTGAGGATGAATTTTTTGAAGGCATAGCCTTTAGCCAAAGGAATCCAACGGTCATCTTTTCCCCATTGTATAAGAACGGGTGCAGTAATTTTTTTCAAATCACTGATATCTAACTTTTCATTTAGTTGACTCATTCTTTTTACAATGGCTGTTCTATTTCCCTCTCTTAGAGACAATTCAAAATATCGGTCAATCAATTTTTCAGTAACTAATTGATCATTTTTATAAACATCCAGTATAGAATTTTTGATAATGCTTTTAGGCGTTACCTTCTGCAATAAAGTAGAAAGAACTGGAAGTTTTGCTAGTTGAAAAATAAAGGGAGGCTTTTTTCCAGACTGTGGCAAACCTGCAGCATCTATCAGATTTAGGGTTAAAATCTTTTGTGGAAACTGAGTGGTATAATACCATGCAACCAAACCTCCTAATGAATTCCCGGCAATATGAAATGAATCTACCTTTAGTTTAACCATAAGACTATCTAAAATAGCCGTATATCTGGAAATTTGATAATTATGATTTGGATCGGGGCCGGTAAGTCCAAAACCAGGTAAATCAAATGAAATAACTCTATAGCCCGGAGATAAAATGTCTATCCATTTTTCCCAGGTATGTAAAGATGCCCCCGTTCCATGTATCAATAGGATCGCTTCCCCTTTTCCCACATCCCGATAATGCACATTTAGGCCATCTATAGAAATAAAAGAGGAAGATGGGTAAGCATATTTTTTTTTCAGCTCATTTAAATCGATATCATTTTTCCAATAAATGGCTATTACAATAATAATAAAGGCCGTAAGGGCAAATAGACTATATTTCAAAAGATTTTTCATATACATTAAATTGTGTAGCCTCCGTCAGCGGTAAAAACAGCCCCTGTTGAGTAAGATGATGCTGGTGATGCTAAAAATAGTGCCAATACTGCTATTTCTTCAGGAGATCCAATTCTGGCCAGAGGTAATTGATGTAACATCATTTTCATGATTTTATCATTTGTCCACAAAGCTTCACTGAATTTTGTTTGAATGAGTCCAGGACATATCGTATTAACTCTGACGTTATATTGTCCCCATTCTTTAGCCATAACTTTTGATAATGAGATCAAAGCAGCTTTACTTACGCTGTAGATACCTAATCCCGGTTCAGGTCTTAATCCTCCAATACTACTTATATTAATAATTACACCGCCCCCTCTTTCTTTGAAACTGGGCAATACCATTTTTGACAAATCAAAAGGACCTCTTAGATTAACCGACATAATTTTATCGAACGCCCAGCTTTCTGTTTGTTCTACAGGTCCAAAAACTGGATTGGATGCTGAATTATTCACTAAGATATCCACCGCTCCAAAGGTTTGGAGCGTAAAATCTACCAAGGCCTGATTATCACTTTCAACGCCATTATTGCTGGCAAAATATTGACAATCGATACCTAAATCTGCTAATTTTTGGGAACTAAGAATTAGGGCATCTTGTTTTCTTCCTGAAATGACTATTTTAGCTCCGGCTAATCCTAATTTTTCTGCTATGGATTCTCCGATACCTCGGCTAGCACCCGTTACAATGGCAATCTTGCCCGAAAGATCAAATAATGTTTTTGACATTTTTTAATCCTAAAGATAAGGGTTGGAACGTTATTTTAACCTATAAATGCAATTTTTCTTTGCGTGCCAGAAGGGTTTCTTCCGATTCCTCATGGATTGGGTCGGGAACGCAACAATCAACAGGACAGACTGCAGCACATTGGGGTTCTTCATGAAAACCAACGCATTCAGTACATTTATCAGATACGATATAATAATAATCGTCTGATACGGGGGTATTTTTATCTAAAGCGGAAATAACTTCTCCATTTTCTAAGGTAAACTGTCCGGATAGGGTCGTTCCATCGGAGATAGCCCATTCCATTCCACCTTCATAAATAGCATTATTGGGGCATTCTGGTTCACAAGCCCCGCAATTAATGCATTCATCTGTTATCATGATCGCCATAAAAGCAAAATTAATATATACTAAAAATAATTTCTGCAAATATACTTTACATTATCATAATTACAAACGTCTGAACTTAAATTGGGTTTTGTCAATTCCTAAAGATATTTTTGTAGTTTGAAAAATAATTGTTTTTTATGGCGAAATCAGAAAATACAAAGGAAACTCCCCTAATGGCCCAATACTTTAAAGTGAAGGCCAGGCATCCCGATGCTATTTTGCTTTTTAGAGTAGGTGATTTCTATGAAACTTTTGGAGATGACGCCATTAAAACATCCGCTGTACTAGGTATTGTGCTCACAAATAGAAATAATGGGGGTAGTGAAGTACCTTTGGCAGGATTTCCCTATCATTCATTAGATGTTTACTTGCCGCGATTAGTTAGAGGTGGATATCGAGTGGCTATTTGTGAGCAACTTGAAAAACCTGATCCTCAGAAAAAGATTGTAAAAAGGGGAGTAACTGAAATTATTACCCCGGGAGTTACCCTGGAACATTCCTTGTTAGATACCAAAAAAAATAATTTTCTCGCAGCCATTCATTTCACAAAGAAGGATGAAATTGGAATTGCTTTTCTGGATATTTCAACGGGTGAATTTTTATTATCTGAAGGTGATTTTCCTAATGCCGATAAATTAATCAGAAGCCTTAATCCTTCCGAAATTATTGTAGGAAAAGATAAAAAATCATTTGCTGATAAGGAGTGGGGAGGGTCCTTTTATTTAACCTGGCTCGATGAATGGGTCTGTACCTATGATTATGGCAGAGAAAGGTTGCTAAATCATTTCGATGTACTTAATTTAAAAGGCTTTGGCATTGAAGATCTATCTTTGAGTCAGGTAGCCGCTGGTGCTATTCTTCATTATTTGGAGACGACCGAAAATAGACATCTGAAACATATTTCGACCATTAATAGAATACAACCTGAAAATTATGTCTGGCTGGATCGTTTTACTGTAAGAAATCTTGAACTAATTTATTCCCCTCATGAATCTGGTACTTCTCTTCTCGATGTTTTAGATAATACTGTTTCTCCTATGGGTTCGCGGTTGTTAAAAAAATGGGTTGTTTTGCCGTTGAGAAATCAATCGGAAATTGAAGCTAGATTAACTGTCGTTTCCTGGTTTTACGAAAATATGGAATTAGGCGAAGATATTTCCAGATTATTAATCAAATTGGGCGATATAGAAAGATTAATTTCCAGGGTGCCTATGGGTAAAATTAATCCAAGAGAGGTAAATCAATTAAGAAAATCATTGTCGGCCATTCAACCGTTAAAGGATTTACTTTTCTCTTCAAAAATAGGTACACTCATTCAATTGGCTGAATCTTTGAATCCCTGCGATTCTTTAGCGGATAGAATTAGTAAACAAATAGTAGATGATCCACCTGTGAATATTTACAAAGGCGGAGTAATAGCTAATGGTTTTTCCCCCGAGCTAGATCAATGGCGGTTCATTATTAATAACAGTAAAGACTTATTGTTGAATCTCCAACAGAAGGAAATTGAAAGATCTGGAATTCAAAGTTTAAAGATTGGATATAATTCAGTTTTTGGTTATTATTTGGAAGTAACAAATAAACATAAAGATTCTACGCCTGCGGACTGGATTAGAAAACAGACGCTATCGAATGGGGAGCGATTTGTTACCGAAGAATTAAAAGTTCTTGAAGCTAAAATACTTCAGGCTGAAGAAAAATGCGAGGAGATAGAAAATAGCTTGTTCAGTCAATTAGTGATTGATCTTCAAGCGTATATATTACCTGTTCAGATCAATGCGCAAGTAGCTGCACAGGTAGATTGCTTACTATCTTTTTCTAAAAATGCAAAAAAATATAATTATGTCAGACCAAAAGTAAATCAGTCATATAATATTGATATTAAACAAGGTAGACATCCGGTAATTGAGCAAAAGCTGCCATTGGGAGAGTTTTATGTCCCAAATGATACCTTTTTGGATAATGATTTTCAGCAAATTTTAATGATAACAGGTCCTAATATGGCTGGTAAATCAGCTATTTTAAGACAAACTGCCCTAATTTGTTTAATGGCTCAGATGGGTTCATTTGTACCCGCGCAATCAGCGGAAATGGGTATTTTAGATAAAATATTTACCCGTGTAGGTGCCAGTGATAATATTTCTTCCGGGGAATCTACTTTTATGGTGGAAATGAATGAGACATCGAGTATTTTAAATAATATTTCATCCAGAAGTTTGGTCCTCCTGGATGAAATTGGTCGAGGTACCAGCACCTACGATGGCATTTCCATTGCCTGGTCGATTGCTGAATTTTTACATGAAAATAATTTTTGTAAGGCAAAAACTCTCTTTGCTACGCATTATCACGAACTTAATGCCTTAGAAGAACGATTTCCAAGGATTCATAATTTTCATGTTGCAACCAAAGAAATAGATAAAAAAATTATTTTTCTCAGGAAATTAAAAGAAGGCGGTAGCGAACATTCTTTTGGTATTCACGTGGCACGAATGTCAGGAATGCCCAAAATAATTATTGAAAGAGCTGGAGAAATTTTGAGTGAACTTGAGAATAAAAGGTTGCAGGGGAATACTAAAACGTCGGAAACAGCAAAAACCATTTCAAAGAGAGCTCCAGAGACACTTCAATTAAGTATTTTTGAAACGGTTGACACCATGGCCGGGCAATTAAAACAAGCTATTCTTAACCTTGATCTCAATACAATGACTCCTATTGAATGTATGCTTAAAATAAAGGAGTTGAAAAATTTATTGGAATCTTAAATTATGAAAATGAAAATTGCACTTATTGGATATGGAAAAATGGGCAAAACTATTGCTGAATTAGCTAAAAATCAACAGCATGAAATTATTTTAACCATTGATGCAGATAATAAAAATGATTTACAAAGTGATTTATTTAAATCTGCTGATGTTGCTATAGAATTTACCCAACCTAATCAGGCTTTTGATAATATTATAGCTTGTTTTGAGGCTGGAGTTCCAGTTGTTTGCGGCACAACAGGGTGGTATGACGAACTACCTAAGTTAGTTTCAGTGTGTAAAGAAAAAAATGGATCTCTCATTTATGCCTCTAATTTCTCCATTGGAGTAAATTTGTTTTTTGTTTTGAATAAAATATTGGCTAAGCAAATGAGTCAATATCCTGACTATAAAGTTTCAATGCAGGAGACACACCATAGGGCAAAACTCGATGCGCCCAGTGGCACTGCCATCACGTTGGCGGAGGACTTAATAAACTGTCATTACGGATATCAAAATTGGACAAAAGGGGTTTCATCAGATGAAACATTATTTCCTATTCTTTCTGTAAGGAAAGATCCTGCGCCAGGTAAACACGAAATTTTTTACACGTCAGAGATAGATGAAATAAAAATAAGCCATGAAGCTTTAAATAGAAATGGATTCTCTCTTGGAGCTCTTTATGCTGCGAATTGGATAAAAGGAAACAAGGGGGTTCATCATTTTGCAGATAT
>CAMDWC010000015.1 GCA_945878825.1 Haliscomenobacter hydrossis DSM 1100 | reverse complement strand
TTTATTCATAGAAATTTACCTGAAAATGAATACCATTAAACAAAGCTAAAATAATATATTTAAAGTAGGATTCTCATTTAAACGCGTTTAAATTTTCATGTCAATAATGTTATATTTAAGAATAAAATTTACCCTATATGAGATATTTTTTACTTGTTTGCCTAAGTGCAGTCCTATTTTCTTCCATTCATCCATTTCAAAAAAGGACGACCGATAAAAAATCTTTACCAAATATTTTCTTGATTTTAACAGATGATCAAGGATTATATGATGTTTCCTACCAGGGAACAAAGGATATTAAAACGCCCAATATTGATGGTATTGCATCTAATGGTATCAGATTTAATCAATTTTATGCCAATTGTACGGTGTGTTCACCCACCAGAGCCGCTATTTTATCAGGTACTTATCCCGATTATGTTGGGGTGCCCGGAGTTATAAGAACCAAAGAGGAAGATAATTGGGGGTATTTAGATCCAAAAGTAAAATTACTTCCTACCTATCTGAAAGGTGTTGGTTATAACACCGCAATCATTGGGAAATGGCATCTGGGATTAACTTCGCCAAATTTGCCAAATGAAAAAGGGTTTGACTATTTTCATGGATGGTTGGGGGATATGATGGATGATTATTGGTCGCATAGACGCCATGACATCAATTATATGAGACTAAATGAAAAGGTTATTGATCCGGCGGGGCATGCAACAGATTTATTTTCTGATTGGTCCATCGATTTTATCAAAGGGCAAGCCCAAAATAAGAAACCATTTTTTCTATACCTTGCTTATAATGCGCCTCATTTTCCAGTTCAACCACCTGCTGAATGGTTGGAAAAAGTTAAAATGCGCGAACCTCAATTACCTGAAAAAAGAGCGAACCTCGTCGCTTTCATTGAACATTTAGATGATAGGATTGGAACGGTTATTCAATCTTTAAAAGATCAGGGGATATATGATAATACATTGATTATTTTCACCAGTGATAATGGGGGATATTTGCCAGATCTTGCAAATAATGGTCCTTACCGCGATGGCAAACAGAGTATGTATGAAGGTGGAATGAGAGTTCCAACTTGTATTTCATGGCCTGCAATGATTGAAAATGGACGTATTTCAGAATCTAATTGGTTGTCTATGGACCTTTTCCATACCATTTTGGATATAACTGGCGTCCAGCAATATGCGCCAGCCGTAGGAAAAAGTATGCTTAATGAATTAAAGAATTCATCACCTGATTCGATGGAAATTCGGGAAATGTACTTTACAAGAAGAGAAGGAGGGGCAAATTACAATGGTGACTGTAGTTATGCATTAAGATTTGGTGATTGGAAATTGATTAGAAATTACCCTGGATTACCCATGGAATTGTATAACTTGAAAGTCGATCCTTTTGAAAAAATGAATGTGATAAAAGAAAATCTAAAGATTTTTGCAGAATTAAACAAAAGATTAATGAGGCATATTCAACAGGCGGGTAAAACATCTTGGCAAAAACCTTAATAAAAAAAGGCCAGTAAGAAATCATCTCCTGGCCTTTTTTTATGGATAAATGCTAATTTTATTCAGTTTTAAATTCAATATTAACCAATGCGGCAGCAGGTTCACCCTCTTTAATAGGCTTAGTAACAAAATATAAGGTATGTTTTTTCTTGTCTGCTACTTGGGTGAGCTTTATTTCGCAACTACCAAAATAAGGTGGTTTTGGACCTGTAGCTGTTAATTTAAAAACAGAACTTCCAAGAACCTTGCCTGTTGGGCTGTCTAAACGTGCTTCTATGGAATAGCCATCCTTTCCCGCCTCCTGTCCGGCAGCAGCAATCTGAAGTTTAACGATTTGAGTTAAATCAATATCGTTCAATGAAAATGAGGCTGGGGTGGAAGGCATCAACATTAAAGTTTGTCCTCCATATTTCATGATTGAAAATCCATTTAGATTTTTAGCCTGATCCATGCCAAGTTTTGGACTCTTTAGAACTACGGAACCGGTTCCACTTAACGGCTTTGTTTCTTTTCCACCCCGGTCAGTGAAACTGGCATTTAAAACAAACATACCACTTTCACTGAAAGTTTTTCCTAATAGTGGATCTGCTACAATCCCTTTTGCTGGTAAAGACGGTTTTGGTGCCTCTTTTTGCCCCAAAGACATGATGTAGGAAATAATTTTATTAGCATCGTCATTTTTTAATTCTGTATTTGCAGGCATTACGGTTTCGCCCCAAACGCCTGAACCACCTTTTTGAATTTTATTTAACAGATAGAAAGTGATATTTGGCTGTCTTCTGTATTTTTTTGCCACATCGGTGAATGAAGGACCTATAGAAGGTTCGTCTGCTTTATGACAAGTAATACAAGTAGTTGAATTGACTATACTTTTGCCAATAATGGCATCGGCAACAATCAAATGCCCCTTTGAAGCCTCGGCTTGATCCAAACCTGATATATAATCAGCAGAAACATACAAAGAAGCGATATTTTTAATTGCTTTTTTGTCGTCTGCATCATTTATAGATACTGAATAATCTACAGGCTTTTTTGGAAAATAAAAAGTTTTATTACTTACAATGTCAATACTTACTTCAGGGGCAATATTACCAGCATAAACAGAAACTAATCCACTTTTTGCAGACAAATTACTAGGGTCACTCACTTTTACGTGTACGTCGTAATCGCCTATTTCCTTAAATGTATAGGAAAGTTCAGGCACCATAGTATTTATGGTCAGATCGTTGCCAAGATCCCAAGTGTAAGTTAACTTATCATTTTCAGGGTCACTCGCTATAACAGAAAATTTAGTTAAAAAAGGAATAGCTCCGGAAGTTTTTTCAACCTTAATGTTTTTAACGACGGGTGATCTGTTCCCTGCATTGTAATCAATTCTTGAAATAGCAGCATCCATATTTTTTGAAAACCAGCCGTTTCCATATTCTAATGCGTAAAATCTACCATCTGGGCCAATTTCAAGGTCAATCAGAGCATTAAATTTGTTGGACCCCATGAATGGTTCCATTTTATCGAAATCACCATTTGGAAGCATAGTAACTGCTTTTATCCATCCTCTAATCCATTCATAAGCAAAAAATTTTCCATCATAATAAGAAGGATATCTGGTTGCTTCTGGATAAAGATCGCTATAGTAAACAGGTCCTGCCATGGCATTTCGACCTCCGGTACCTACCGATGGAAAATCGGGTGAAGTATCATAAGGGTACCAAATGAACGCTGGTTGTGCTGCTGGCAACTGAGTAATTCCTGTGTTATTTCTGGAATTATTAATAGGATTTTTTGGGTCAAATGTGATTCCAGTTTCTCCTGTATTAAAATTATATTCTGAATAGGCATAATTATTTCCTACAAAATATGGCCAGCCAAAATTACCCGCTTTTCTTGCTTGGTTCATTTCATCATAGCCTCTTGGACCTCTTGTTTTTAAACTATCCACATTGGAGTCCGGACCCACCTCACCCCAATATAAATAACCATTTTTTTGATCTATCGTAATTCTGTATGGATTTCTATTTCCCTGTACATAAATTTCAGGTCTTGTTTTTGGGGTACCTACAGCATATAAATTACCTTCTGGAATATCATAAGTGCCATCAGCATTTACCTTAATCCTCAATATTTTACCTCTTAAATCATTACTATTTCCCGAGCTTCTCCTTGCATCGTATTGTTCAAATCCTGGTCTGTCATCTAATGGAGCAAAACCACGTAAGACTAATCCACCTTTAGGTTGATTAAAGGGTGTAGCATTGTCGCCTGTAGATAAATACAATAAACCATTTTTATCAAAGGCTATAGAACCTCCCGTATGACAACAAATATTACGTTGAGAATTCACTTCTAAAATTATTTTTTCAGCGCTTAAATCCCATTTGTCATTTTTGAAAGTATATCTGGAAAGTCTGTTTACCGCCTTATCTCCGGAAGGAGCATAATATACATATACAAAACCATTGGTAGCAAAATTAGGATCTTTCTGAATACCCATTAATCCTTCCTCGGCATTTACACCTGGCGTTTCTGTTTTCCAATAAACATCTAATTTTACTATTTCCTTAGCCTCTTCGCTTCCATTCTTATACAACAAAATTTCACCCCTTCTTTGAGCAATAAGGATATCAAAATTTGGAAGTATAGTCATTTCAGTAGGTTCTGTGAATCCGCCCAAAACTAAGTTTTTCTTTTCAAATCTATTTTCTTCAGGAACTCTATTTGTTTTAGCCCTGCTATAATCTAAGGTCTTGTTTTCACCCATAGCATATTGAATGCCTGCAAGTACATGTTTTAAAAATAAATCTTCAGTGTAGGACTCTTTAGTATGCCCGCCCGCAGTGTAGAAAGCTCTTCCGCCGTCAAATTCGTGATACCAGGCAATGGGATGTTTTCCCATTTTATAGCCTCCTAAATAGCTTGATTCATCAAGGTTCATCAAAACATTTACCTTAGGGTTCATTTTTTTATAGCTATACCATTCATCGGTTCTTTCCCAGGTTTCAGGAAGGAATTTAGTGGATGCGTGTTTTTTATCAGCTATATTAATTTTACCTTTCTGTACATTTGGATGAGGATCATTTATACCCGGATGGTCTAAAAATTGACCGCCAGCCAGGCGGTTATACCAACCCCACTCATATTCCGTATCCGCAGCTGCATGTATCCCTACATAACCGCCACCTGCCTGAATATATCTTTCAAAATCAGCTTCCTGATATTGGTTCAAAACATCTCCGGTAGTGCTTAACCAAATCACAGCAGCATATTTTGATAGGTTTTCTTCGGAAATTAAGGTTGCATCATTCGTGACATCAACGGTAAATCCATTTGCCAATCCCAATTTTTTAACAGCCGCAATTCCATCCGGGATAGATTCGTGCACAAACCCAGCGGTCTTATAAAAAACCAATACTTTGGTAGGCTCATTGTTAAAAAAAAAGGATAATTGACCGAAAAGTAGCATACTTAATACTACGAATGGTATTTTGAGAAGGTAAAATAGGTTCATCATCTGAAAATTCAATATTTTATAGGGTTAACGGGTGTAATTTAAGGATATTTCAATAATATCGTTTAAAAAGTCTTAATGATTTTATTTTATATACATTATTTGAAAAGTCAAAAATGTGAATTCAACTTAAATAATTACTAATTTAGCCAACGGATAATTTAGTTTTATAAAATGACAAATAAGGAAAAAGCCATTATTTTGACGTTGGATGCTTATGATAAGCTGGATGCCAAAACGGCCCATGGGCTAATACGAGGAACCCAACGATTTGAAATACTGGCCGTGGTGGATAGTAAAAATTATGGTTCGGATGCTGGGGAGAAATTAGATGGTAACCTTCGACACATTCCCATTATCGCTTCTGTTAAAGAGGCAATCCAATTATTTCCAGAGGCAACGGTGGCGATCATTGGAATAGCCACACACGGCGGTGTTATTCCTAAAGACTTAGAGTTTATCCTACTGGAATGTTTAGAAAATGGATTATCCCTAGTAAATGGTTTACATGAGTTTTTATCGGATAAACCCCATTTTGTAGAACTAGCAATGCATAACAAGGTCTATTTAAAAGATGTTAGAAAACCTAAAACAAAGGATAATCTTCATTTTTGGACTGGACGTATCCATCAGGTAAAATGTCCTGTAATTGCCGTTATTGGAACTGATTGCGCTGTTGGTAAAAGAACCTCGGCACGATTTTTCACAGAACTACTGAATAAAAATAATAAAAAGGCAGAAATGATTTATACCGGTCAAACCGGTTGGCTGCAAGGGGGAGAATATGGATTTATTTTTGATTCTACCTTAAATGACTTTGTATCTGGTGAATTGGAAAATGCTATCGTTGAATGCTATTTGAAGGAAAATCCTGATTTTATTTTTCTGGAAGGACAATCTGCCTTACGAAATCCAAGCGGACCATGTGGTTCTGAATTTTTCGTTTCCGGAAAAGCAAAATATGCCGTTTTAGTTCATCCCCCAAAAAGAGTTTATTACGATGATGATGCTCATTGGGGAGAAATTCCCTCGGTTGAATCAGAAATAGCTTTGATCAATGCGTATGGGGCAGAAGTAATCTCGGTAGTATTAAATACCCAGGGTTGTTCTATGGAGGAATCAAAAGCTTTTCAGGAAGATCTCTATGAAAAACTAAAAATTCCTGTACTTTTACCCATCGAGGAAGGTGTTAACGCTATCTTACCCGTTTTTTTAGCTCTTTAATTTAAAATAAATGTCTTTTTGGTTATTAAAATCTGAACCCTTTGTCTTTAGCTTTTCCAATTTAATGGAGGATGGAATATCTATGTGGGATGGTGTAAGAAACTACGGTGCAAGGAACTTTCTCAGAGCTATGGAAATGGAAGATATTCTACTTTTCTACCATAGTAATGAAGGATTGGAAATTGTAGGTATTGCCAAAGTTTTAAACACAGCTTATCCTGATCCGACGGCAGAAAAGGGCGATTGGTCTGCTATAGATATTGTTCCTGTTAAAAAATTAAATAGGGCAGTAAGTTTAAAGGAAATTAAACAACATCCTGAATTACAGGATATTGGTTTAATAAAACAAAGTCGTTTGAGTGTAATGCCAGTGTCAGAGGCTCAGTTTGACATCATTATGCAATTAGCTGAAACTAAACTACACTAATAACTCATACAACATTTTACTTTCGTTCATAGATTGGAACTGCAGCCCGTTATCATTCATCCTTTTCAATAAAAGGTGATAATCTTCTTTACATTTTACCTGAATGCCAACTAAAGCGGGACCTAGCTCCCTATTATTTTTTTTGGTATATTCAAAATGGGTAATGTCGTCGTTAGGTCCTAAAACATCGTTGAGAAATTCTCTTAAGGCACCGGCTCGTTGTGGAAATCGAATAATAAAATAGTGTTTTAAACCATTGTAAAGAAGGGCGCGTTCCCTGATTTCCTCTGTTCGGGTTATATCATTATTACTACCACTTACAATACAAACAACGGTTTTTCCTTTAATTTCCTCTTTTAAATCATCTAATGCGGCAATAGACAAGGTACCCGCGGGTTCAACCACAAATCCTTCATCGTTGTATAATTGAAGTAAAGTATGACAAATTTTTCCTTCATCCAACAATAGAACCCTGGACATCGTTTTTTTAATGATAGGGAAATTTATCTCTCCTACTTTTTTTACAGCAGCCCCATCGACAAAGTTATCTATTTGATTAAGCGTTACTATTTTATCTTGTTTTATAGACTCAAACATTGCTGGTGCGCCGGCAGGTTCGACACCTATTATTAATGTTTTTGAGCTCAACGCACTAAAAACAATACCACAACCTGCTATTAATCCACCACCACCAATTGGTGCTATGAGATAGTCGATGTGATGAGGGTACTGATTTAAAATTTCTAAGGCAACGGTACCTTGACCTTCAATTATTTTGATGTCATTAAAAGGATGAATAAATGCTTTTCCTGTTTCGGTTGAAAAAACCATAGCCTCTTGAAAGGCATCGTCAAAAGTATCGCCAACCAGGACTATTTCCACCCAATCTTTTCCAAATTTTTTAACTTTATTTACTTTTTGTTGTGGAGTAACAGAAGGCATGTATATTTTTCCTTTCACACCTAGTTTTTGGCAAGCAAAAGCAAAACCCTGGGCATGATTTCCGGCACTGGCACATACAACACCCTGCTCTAAAATATCTTTTGAGAGGCTGGACATTTTATTATACGCACCTCTTATCTTGTAAGATCTAACTACCTGAAGATCCTCACGTTTTAATAGTAGATTACATTGATATTGTTCGGATAAATTAGCGTTGAGCTGCAATGGGGTCAAATCAGCAATTCCTTCTAACCTTTTAGCAGCCGCATATATTCCTTCAAGGGTATTTTGTGATGTTGCAACCATAATAGCTTGTTATAAAAAAAGAGGTATAGTCGAAAACCGAAAATACCTCTTTTTATTATTATTTAGACAAAATTATTCTTTTACTGCTTCAGGTCTAAGGCTTCTTACTGTTTTACCAGCCTGCCACATTTCGCTATCTCTCAACTCTTTTAGTTCGACTTCCAATTTAGCTCTATAATCGGGTAGGCTATTTGAGTTTATAGATAATTGGGCTTCATTTCCTGAAGATACACTGGCATAAAGGTCTTGAAATACAGGTTTAACTGCATCGCGAAATTTTTTCCACCAATCTAAAGCACCTCTTTGAGCGGTGGTACTGCAATTGGCATACATCCAATCCATGCCATTTTCAGCTACTAAGGGCATCAATGATTGAGTTAATTCCTCAACGGTTTCATTGAAAGCTTCTGATGGGCTATGTCCATTACTTCGCAACACTTCATATTGTGCAGCAAAAATACCCTGAATGCAACCCATTAAAGTACCTCTTTCTCCAGTTAAGTCACTGTAAACTTCCTTTTGAAAGGTAGTTTCAAAGAGATAACCTGAGCCGATGCCAATACCAAGTGCTACTACTCTTTCAAAGGCTTTTCCTGTTGCATCCTGGAAAATTGCATAGCTGGAATTTAATCCACGACCCGCTATAAACATTCGTCTTAAAGAAGTACCACTTCCTTTGGGAGCAACTAGAATAACATCCACATCAGTTGGAGGAATGATTCCAGTCCTCTCTTTATAGGTAATACCAAATCCATGAGAAAAATAAAGGGCTTTTCCAGGTGTTAATTTAGCTTTTAACAGTGGCCATGCAGCAATTTGGGCAGCATCAGACAAAAGATATTGAATGATAGTTCCTTTTTCAGCTGCTTCTTCAATGGAAAACAAGGTTTCTCCTGGAACCCATCCATCAGCAATAGCTTTGTCCCATGTAGGTGATGGGTATCTTTGCCCAACGATTACATTAAAACCATTGTCTCTTAAGTTCAATGCTTGTCCAGGACCTTGAACCCCATATCCTATTATCGCAATAACTTCATCTTGAAGGATGTTCTGTGCTTTTTCTAAGGAGAATTCTTCTCGTGTTACCACATTTTCTAAGGATCCTCCAAAATTTAATTGTGCCATCTTATTATACTTTTTAAATTAAAGCAAATATAAACATTGTTAAGCTATTTGTTTTTAATTTCTATTTGTGTTTACGTATCAATTTTAACTTTTTTACAAATTCTAAGAGTCGTTATAACTATTTTACCAAAAGGTTGGACAAGGAGAACTCTTTTTTCCTCCCCGCCTGGAAGCTCCACTATCTTTTATCCGATAACCTGCCGTAAATTGAACTAAATAAAACCAATCTACTGCCGGCCCTCCTCTGGAATAGGGTGTGGCAGAAGGATTTGGATATAACGTTGGATTACTTATATAGGCATTCAATGCCAAACTTGATCCTTTTGGATTAGCCAATAAATCATTAAATACCACTGGCGCAGAGGAAACATCATCAATATAGTCACCAAAAACTCGGTTTCCTATAATTTCCGCCGTTAAGGTTAATCTTTTCTTTATCATAACTGATAGTCCCGATCCAATTGGCATACTAAAGAGGTAGGATGCATAATAATTGGGATAACCAGGAAGGCCTTGTCCTTCCGTGCCTAAATTCCTAAGAGGGATATTACCATAAGTTATATCTCTAAAATTTGGATCTGATAATTGTACCATGCCTCCAGCAGCAATAAATGGTGAAATTATTATCTTCTCATCAGCAAATGAAAAATTTACCAATCGCCACTCTCCTAATATATAGACTTGCTTTAAATCATTATTGAAATTTAACGCGCGCGGATTTGGAATTCTTCTATTTAATTCGTCTGCTTTTAAGTGGCTGAAGGATAATCCGATTCTATAACCAATATGTTTATTAAAATTATTTTTAAGAAAAACACCTGCTGTGTAGCCCAAGTCTTTTGTGGAGTATTCGCTCAACGTGCCCGATAAATCCCCAACGTAAATGGTGGTTCCTCCTGTTATACCTAATTCTATATCTGTTCCTTGTCCCTTTAAAACAAAAGGCACGATAAATAAAAGCAGAAAAAAACATCTCATTTTCAGTAGATTTAATTTAAAGTTAAACGCTGATAATCATTTAATTGATATAAATCATGGATCAAATATAGGAGGATAATTTCATTTTTTAAATCTAAATGGATTCTTAGGTTGTTTAGGTTGTTTTAAGTAAGTTAAAATTAATTATGTCGGCTAATAAAAACGAGGGCAAATCCAATGAAAAGCTCAAATTATCTAAAGAAAAATTTCAGAAAAACGGATTAATATTTCGTTATTTAATACCCTATCGGGTTCAATTTATATTAGGTTTATTAGTATTAAGTGCTGGAAGTATCCTCTTTTTGGTTATAATGAAACTTCCGGGCGAAGTTTTTAATATACTTGATAAGAATCCTACTTATCCAATGAATTTAAATCAATTGTTTTTGTCCATCCTTTTGTTATTAGCCTTGCAAAGTATTCTTTCATACTTTAGAATCCGATTGTTTGCTATTGTCAGTGAGAAAAGTATGGCATCGTTGAGAAAAGATTTATTTAAAAATATGGTTTCTCTTCCTATACCATGGATTGAAGATCAGCGGGTTGGTGAATTAACAAGCAGAATTACCAACGATGTAACTCAGATCCAAGGGGCATTAGCTACCACCGTTGCCGAGTTTTTAAGACAGATTATTATTCTTATAGGAGGTATTTTCTTTATTGTTTTTGCCATGCCTCGTCTTGCATTAATTATGTTGGGTACTTTTCCTTTGGTGGTTTTTGCCGCTATGTATTTTGGTAAACATATAAGAAAGTTTACCAAGGAGAGACAAGATGAACTGGCACAAACCAATGTTGTGGTAGAGGAAACCATGCAGAATATTCGTACCGTTAAGGCTTTTACTAATGAATGGTTCGAATTAGGTAGATACGCATCACACTTAAATAAAGTAGTTTCTTTAGCTTTAAGAGCAGCTACAATGAGAGGGCTTTTTGCTTCTTTTATCGTATTTGTTATGTTTGGAGCCTTATTTTTCATCATGTGGCAAGCTGCGCTCATGGTTGAAAATGGATCAATGGTTAAAGGAGATTTAGTCAATTTTATCATTTTCACTGGTATTATTGGTGGAGCTATTGCCAGCCTTGGAACTTTTTACACAGAATTGATTACCGCGTTAGGTGCAGGAGAGAGAATTGTTGATATTCTTCAAATGCCTGGAGAGAGAAATATAGATTCTCCCAAGCCCATCAGTAAAAGGTTTCATGGAAAAATTGATTTTAATCAAGTGTTTTTTGCTTATCCAAGTCGACCTGAAAAAATAGTGTTAAAAGGAATAGATATTAGCGTCAGTCCCGGTGAAAGAATTGCTTTGGTTGGTATGAGTGGTGCTGGAAAATCAACGTTAACTCAACTTCTTATGCAATTTTATAAGGCGGACAAAGGTGAAATTTTTATTGATGACTTTCCAATAAATAAATATGATCTTTCTGACGTACGCGGCAATATGGCCATCGTACCTCAAGATGTTATGTTATTTGGTGGTTCTATTAGGGATAATATCGCCTATGGAAATCCGTTAGCTACTGATTCGGATATTATGGAGGCGGCAAAAAAAGCCAATGCCTGGGAATTTATAGAAGGTTTTCCTTTTAAAATGGAAACAATTGTTGGAGAAAGGGGAATAAAATTGTCCGGAGGGCAAAAACAAAGGGTAGCCATCGCCAGAGCTATTTTAAAGGATCCCGCAATTCTTATTCTGGATGAAGCAACATCCTCGCTCGATGCAGAATCAGAAAGACTCGTTCAGGAAGCTTTACAAGTTTTAATGGTTGGTAGAACTTCTATTATTATAGCTCATCGTTTAGCTACTATAAAAGATGTAAACCAAATTTATGTTTTAGAGAACGGAACTATTGCTGAGAAAGGAACACACCAGGAATTACTTCAAAACGGAAAAGGATTATATACTAGTTTGGCAAAACTCCAGTTTGAGTATTAATTTAGCGCTTTCTGACGATCTATTTTCTCTGTCTTTTTTTGACTCTTTAAGGGGATGTAACGATATGGCCTTTCTTTTAAATCTAAAAGTAAAGAGTCTAAATGGTTGCTCAAATCCTGAATGTCATTCACTAATCCATCATCTTTAACTAATTTACCCAAACTTCCGTTTCCTGCATTTACATTAGCTATTATACTATTTAATTCGGAAAATGTGGTGTCCGCAGACTTTAAAGTCAACTGTAGTCCTTCTAAGGTAGAATTTATTGTTTCCATTGACTTTTTAGCGTCGCCGTCTTTTATTTGCTTTGATATGTCAGAAACATTGGATAAAAGACCTGAAATTTCTTCATTATTAGTTTCTATATTTTTTAATATGGCAGATAGACTAGACATACTTTGATTAATGCTTTTTCCTGAAGCCCCCATAATGCCATTTATTTGACGAGTTAGCAGTTCTAAATTATCAATCGTTTTAGAGAGATTTTCTATACTTTTCCCCATTTTACTCTCAGAATCACTGGAAGCCATTTGTGTACTCAAGGAATCAACCAAAACGGAAATGCCTTCCTGAAATATCTGAATATAGGTCTTTAAATCATCCTTATTTACCATGGAACCTAAAATTCCTAGGTTTTTACCTCCAATGACCGAACCACTCGGAAGGCAATCTCCGGAACATCCACCTGGAATATTTAAAATGATGGAAGCTCCACCCATAAATGTTTCAGTTAAAATATTGGCCATACTTCCTTTCGGTAACGCCATGTTTTCGTCTAAATCAAGTGTTAATCTTATGAGTTTTTTATCCAAATTAGGAGTGACTTTGGAAACAAAACCAACTTGATATCCTAAATATTTTACCGGAGTGGATATGGTAATCCTATTTACATTACTGTAATCAACATAATACAAGTTAGACTTTTTTAATAGATTTTTACCTATTATATATTTGTAGCCCCAAATAGATACTAATAGTGAGGTTATAACTAATAGGGCAATTCTAATCTCTTTTGACATTCTTTTTGTTTTTTCAGAAAATAATTTTCTCAAATATACAAATATCCTTTTTGATAAACATTAACATTATTGGACACCCAATTCTTTTTTCGCCTGATGAAGACTTATTCGTTCACCATTTTTATCTACAATAATAAAAGCATCTTTAAATCCTGCAGCAAACATCTTGTCTCTTGCTTTTAAAACTTCTTTTATTTGATTAAATATATCTGTCCTATATTTAAATAATCCATTTTCTTTAGTTTGTTCGATGTTGAAGGGGGAGTTTTTCCACAAAGAATCTATTTTAGAAACAGGGCTAGGTGTTGCGGCAATTTGAATCCAAAATTGGTAAATAGGTTGATTAGGATTAGAGGTTGGTTTATTGGTTACTTCAGCCACCGTCTCCGGAAGTTGCTCTATTTTCTTTTTGTATTCTGTAAATCCATTAAAAATACTTTCGGCAATTTTTTGCTTCCCAATAGCTGTTTTCAGATAATTTTCTTCCTCGCGATTACTTAAAAATCCTATTTCCAATAATACACTTGGCATAGAAGTGGCCTTTAAAACGACAAAGCCAGCTTGTTTAACCCCTCTACTTTTTCTGTTAGCATGACTTGCGTACTGATTTTCGACAAATTGACCAAATTGAATGCTTTGATCTAAATAGGCATTCTGGTACATAGAAAATAAAATATGACCTTCAGGTGAATTGGGGTCGTAATCATAATTATTTTTATAATTCTCCTCCAATAAAATGGCTGCATTTTCTCTCTTAGCAACGTCTAAATTATATTCAGCTGTATGTAAGCCCATTACATAAGTTTCTGTACCCAAAGTTACAGACGACTTAGGCATAAAATTAGCATGTATGGAAATAAACAAGTCAGCCTTTGCGTCATTAGCTATTTTTGCGCGTTGAAATAAAGGAATAAAAACATCTTTATCTCTGGTCATTATGACCTTTATTTGTGGATATTTTGCAGTAAGTAAATCTCTTAGGTTTTTTCCTACAGACAGAACCAAATCTTTTTCTAAGGTAGAAACACCGTGGGTTCCGGGGTCGTTCCCCCCGTGACCAGGGTCAATGATTACCGTTTTTATGCGATATGGGGGTTTGCCTTGTAATTTAACTTTAGTACCTTCGCCTTTGGACGAAAATTTATGATCATTGACTGTGTACAAATAACGATGTTGCATCGTTATTAACGGGGTCATAAAAAAAAATAACAGTAAACAATATCCCGGTGTGCGCATTTTTTCGTTGGAAAAGTTAATCATTAAAGTGTTTCGGGGAATTCGGTTTTTGATTGTTCAATTATAATGCAAAGTAAACAAAAATATTACTTTTTTCTTTCTGCCTTTTGGGGAATTTTATTTTTCTTGATAGGATTAACTCCATTATTAAGTCAAAATTTATCCTTGGATTCCATTTCGACCGAAAATTCTATTCAAGATACCAACTTAATCCCAAGGCAATATGTACGTATTTCTAAAGATTCACTGAGTGCGCCCATAGATGCGTCGTGCAAAGATTCAATGATTTTGGATAACAAAAATAAAAAGCTCTATCTATATGGTGAGGCAATAGTAAACTATGAAAAAGTGGAATTGAAGGCAGGTTTTATTGAACTTGACTGGGATAATAACATCATTTTAGCAAAGGGTACAGGGACAAAGGAAAGTAATCCAGCCTTTAAGGAAGGGGAGCAAGAAATTTCTGCTGTGGAACTTCGCTACAATTTTAAGACTCAAAAGGGGAAAGTTTTTCAGAGTACTTCTCAACAAAATGATATTGTTATTCATTCGGAACAAGCGAAATTTATCCGCACTGCCGGTGCGGATTCAACCCAAAATGATGTCCTTTTTAGCACTAATGCCATATTTACAACTTGTACAGCTGATCATCCTCATTTTGGCATCAGAAGTACCAAACAAAAAATAATACCCAATAAGTTAATTATTGTAGGTCCTTCCCGATTAGAAATAATGGATATTCCAACACCCATTTGGCTTCCTTTTGGTTTTTTTCCTATCAATCCGCAAAGTAAAGCTTCAACTGGTTTACTTTTTCCAAGAGATTATGAATACTCACCTCAATGGGGTTATGGTTTAAGAGATATAGGTTGGTTTTTTCCTATTAATGACTATCTTAATCTGGCGCTTAGGGGAAATATTTATTTTAGGGGTACCTGGGGGGTAAGTGCTTCTTCTGATTACAGAAAAAGATATAAATATTCGGGTTCTCTGAATCTTGGCTTTGATTCGAGAAAAACTGAAAATCTTCAAACAGGTATTTTTTCTCCTCAAAATTCAGTGCAAATTAGATGGTCTCACAGACAAGAAAGTGCTGCGCATCCAACGAATCGATTTGGAGGTAGTGTGAATATTCAAACCAATGGTTTTCAAAACAGGGTTTTCAACGATGCAGCATCTGTTTTGCAGACGCAGTTAAATTCTAATATGTCATTTGATAAGAATTATACAGATAAACCCTACAATTGGTCTGTTTCGTTTAATCATTCTCAAAATCTGTTAAACAAGGAAATAACTATTAATTTTCCTGATTTGAGATTTCAAACGCAATCCATTAATCCCTTTAAAAGGAAAATTGCATCGGGTGCTGAAAAATGGTACGAAGCTATCGTTATGAGGTATCGAAATGAGGTTAGAAATAGTTTTGCAGCTACAGATACCACTTTGTTTTCAACTAAAACCCTTAGCGACGCCAAATTTGGGGTAAATCAGGCCGTAGAGGCAAGTACTTCTTTTAAAATTTTACGGTTTTTTAATCTTAATCCGTCTGCTAACTACCGGGAGGTTTGGCAAATGCAGCAATTAAGAAAAGATTTTGATCCAACACCTACCATTCGAAGAGATACTATTTTCAATGAGGCCAAAACTTCTTATCAAGTTATTTCAGATACTACTCAATACGGTCGGGTAAATACAGATACGATACCAGGGTTTGCTTCTTATCGTACATTTGACATGGGTTTTGGTCTTAATACAAGACTTTTTAGCACCCTACAATTTAAAAGTGGTTTTTTACGAGGTCTAAGACATGAAGTGCGACCAACGATATCTTTTAACTACTCTCCCGACTATATTAAACCTTTTTACGATACCATTAATACGGATACACGTTATGCCGACAGATATCAGGTATATACTCCGTTTGAACAATCTATTTATGGTTCGCCACCACAATCGGGTAAGCAAATGGCTATTGGATACTCCTTAAATAATATTTTACTAGCCAAAATAGCACCTAAAAAAGATTCCACCCTAAAAACGGTCAATATTATTGATAATCTGGTAGTTACGGGGAACTACAATTTTGCTGCTGATTCTCTTCGTTGGAGTCCTGTGTTTATTAGTACCACAGCTCGTTTTTTCAAGGGTGCTACAACCGCTTCTTTTTCCATGATTTATGATCCTTACATGAAAAATGCCAGAAATGAAAGAATTAATACCTTTTGGTGGAAGGAAACGGGAAGACCTTTGCGTTTAGATCAAGCTAATTTGCGTATTTCTTCCAATTTAACAGTAGCAAAAATACGAGCTCTTTTTCAGGGGAAAGCGGAAGAGGTAGTCACAGATGTTAGAAATTCAAGACCAGATCAAAATAGCCCTTCAATTATAAATAATCAATCCAATAGGAGTAATAAATTGCCTATTGATAATGCTACGGAAGAAGATTTTTTAAGTTTATTTGAAAATTTTTCAATTTCTCATAATATTGATTTTACCTGGAGGGAGGAAAATGGGTCTATCCGATTTTTAGTGGAGACCAATTCTATAAATTGTAGAGGTGACATAAAATTAACACCCAACTGGGCGATTAGTGTGGGTAATTTTGGTTATGATTTTGTTCGTGAAGGTTTGTCTTACCCGTCTTTTGGATTTATTCGAGAATTGCATTGCTGGGATATGTCTTTTAACTGGCAACCACAAAGAGGTACCTATAGCTTTATGCTAAGAGTTAAACCAGGTACGCTCGATTTCATAAAAATACCTTACCAGCGAAATAACGGAGATACACTTAAAGCGTTTTAGTCCATTTTTATAAATGGATAAGTTTTTTGTAAAATAGTTGATGCCGCTCCATTTCCAGAGATATAAAGTAGCATTTTAGCACGCGTCATAGCAACATATAATAGCGCTTTATCTCTTTTTTCAGTTTCTTTTTTTTCTTCATCTGAAGTATAGGGGAGAGGTTTCAGAAAAGTTTTGGCATTTAATCCAATTAAAAATATAACTTTAAATTCAAGACCTTTGAGACTATGGAACGAAGAGGTGCTTAAATGTTCGGGTAAACTTAGCTCATTATTCTTCTCAATTTTTCTAACTGGATAACCACCATTATGAAGGTGATTATGAAATTCTTGAATATCTCTTTTTCTTTTGGCCGCAATGCAAATATCTTCTGGTAAGTATAGTCCTGTATCTATCAATTCCTTTATTTTATTTTCTACAAATTGTATTTCATCGATTAAGTTATTAAAGTGTAAATAACTAGGTTCAGGTCCATTACTTAAAGAGGTATAACCTTGTATTTTCTCAATGGAGTCGCTAAAATCAGAATAAGTTTCTTCGCCGAGCGCTTTTACAGCATCCTTTCTGATTTCTTCCGTTGTTCTATAATTTCTTAATAATCTTCTTGATTTTTTTCCTCTGGTTTCAATTTTAAGCGCTAAAAAGTTTATATTTCTGTCATAAACTTTTTGCAGCGGGTCACCAACCATAAATAAATCATTTATTCCTGGTTTAACAATACATCTTAAAAAACGAAGCTCAATATTGGATAAATCTTGTAATTCATCCAAAATAATATGTGCATAAGGTTTTGTTTCTTGTTTTTTGTAATGGGTAATTAAATCATAAAAAAGTTCATCCCCCTCGAGTTTAAAAGTTTTTTTCTTCTCCTCTCTGTATTCCAAATGCTTATGCCAGAATATCTCTTTCATTTCTTTTGTAATTCTGGTTTCTCTTCCTGTTCTTTGTACTACAAGATAGTCGTCCAACGATTCTATTTGATGGAAAAGGATTACTTTCTGATATTCATCTTCAGCAAATTCTGGAGTAACCTGGGTGTTTTTCAGTATTTTCTCCCAAATTTTAAGTTTTCTTAATTTTATATTAGCGTGACTGTTTTCTTCTTCTTCTTCTTCTTCTTTGAACTTCTCCTCGATTTGATTTTTCAGGTGATTTATTTTTTTTGCTAGTTGGGAAGCTAGGGAGTGAATGGTCATAATATCATAAATACCTTTATTACTTATTTTTAATTCTTCTACCTGTGTTTTTAAATTATTAGCTAGCGCGTTAGTGTAGGTGCAAAAAAGAAGTCTTTTCCCTTCTGGAAGGCCATTTTTTAGTAAGAATGAAAATCGGTGTAAAGCAGCCACTGTTTTTCCAGTTCCCGCCCCTCCGGTAATTTTAACTGGTCCGTTAAAATTAGCTTCCACCAATTTTGTTTGTTCTGGGTGAAGAAAAAACTGCCAGTTATTTTCACCTAATAGAAATTGAATGAGTAGTGGATCATCTGTATTTTGAATAAAATTTTGTTTGTTATTAGAAGATTGTAATTGAATTTCTGTATCCTCAGAATTTGATTTCCCTTCTTTCACTTGCTCCAATAATTCTCTTTTGTCAGAACCATTGAAAATGAGACTAATTTTTTCATAAGCCTCATCGGGTAGGTTGTTCTTAACTTCCAATAGCTTGTCCAGGCTAATTATCCTAATGACTTTTTCTACTTCTGATGGTGGCACACCTAAATTTAAGAGGTCATCCATTGTTAAATCATAAGGATGATGAAAAGGAATTGATTTAGATGTTGAGGGCTCAATGCTTCCTTCATCTAACTCAATGGGCTCATAAAGTTGCATGCTATGAATGATGGCATTCCAACTCAATTTTTTATTCTTTGCCCAGGCATGTGCATCATCATGTTTGTCAACCCATAGCATAAAATAATTATTGCCAGTGGGAGGAAATCCCACGATAGCTCTATAATCATCATCTATTCTGACGGTTCTTAAATTTCTATCTTTAAATGATATTATTTTTTCAAAATCTATGGCATGACTTTTAGGATTTTCCTTGAACTTTGGAAAAAATGCAGTAACCTTCCTCCTAATGTCGATGGGTAGTCTTTCTGTTGCCTTATGAAAATCTCTTCCTACATAAATGATTGGATTCATCTTTTTTGCTTTAATTTAACTCGTTTTTATTTGATTGTTATAAAAAATTAGGGGAAATAATAGGGGAATTAGGGGAACACTTTTTTTGTCGTTTTATTTCCTAAATTTGCACTGGAAATTGCCCTGTCGCGGCTCTTAATTGAGATGAGGAAAGTCCGGACAACGCAGTGCGCCACACCATCTAACGGATGGGCATGTATTACATGACAGATAGGGTCACAGAAAATTACCGCCAGTTTACTGGTAAGGGTGAAAACGGGAGGTAAGAGCTCCCGTATTGGTTAGGTAACTAATCAGTGGGATAAACCTTGTGGGTTGAAATGCCATGTATATCCTGGGTTCCTTCGGGAGGTGGAGTTGCACGCTCTACTGGAAACGGTCAGGAGGGGTAGGCAGATAGAGCTTAGGTGCGAACCTAAGCCTAGATAAATGACAGGGAACCTTTCGGGGTTACAGAATCCGGCTTATAGATTTCCATTTCTTCCGGTATTGTTTTTGACCAAAACAATACCGGATTTTATTTCAAAAAATTGGAACATTTTAGATGGTTTTGTATATTATTAGTTTATTCATTACTTTTAAATGATATCATCATGAAAAATTCCTAGGTTCTTCTTTGTTTTTTGTTTTTATCGGCTTTAGTTAAAGCTCAAACATCAGTACAATTTCCTTATGGATTTAAACTTACCCAAAGAGAAGTGAATGTGGGTAACTATTGTCCAGGTGGTTCTGAAAGTGATTTGCCAATTTTAGCAACCGTTTATAGTAAAGATTTGGTTTTAAGAGGATTAGCATCAAGTCCTCTAGGTGTTAAATTTAGTTTAACACCCAACATGAAGGAAATTGAACTTCCATTTAAAGTAGCACTCACTTCTGTCCAGTTGCCTTATGAATTTAAACTTTATGTTAACTTTCCATTAGTCAAAGAAGGGGATTTCTCCAGGAGTATTACTATAACTACAAATGAACCCAATGCAAATGTTCACCAAGTAGTTATAAAGGGTAATTATTTAAAGAGCAGATGTCAATAAAAAAATTGAAAGTAAGGCTTTCTCATAGGAAAGGTTTATTTTTATTCTTTTTAATTTTAAGATTCTTCAAATGGATTATATTTGGCTGATTTTATCTCTCATTTGCATCATAACTGGTGTTTTAGGCAGTTTATTACCCATTCTGCCTGGATTACCCATTAGTTGGCTTGGGTTGTTAATACTAACCCTTACGAAGCCCATTGAAACTGATTTGCTACTTCTATCTGTAACAGGAATAATTGCTATTGGTGTTGGCCTATTGGACTATTGGATTCCTGCGAAGGGTACTAAGGCCTTTGGAGGCTCAAAATTTGGTGTTTGGGGTACGAATATTGGTCTGGTAGTTGGACTTATTGTACCTATTCCCTTTGGGTTTATTTGGGGACCTTTCGTAGGCGCTTTTTTGGGGGAATGGTGGTTTGCTGCACGAAAAGGGCATGATGCAATGTGGGCAGCTACAGGTTCTTTTGTTGGCTTTTTAACTTCTACCTTTTTAAAATTAGTAGTATCTATTGTTTTTTTAGGAATTTTTATCTCCTTAGTCTGGAGAAATATTTCTTTATTTTTCTAATTCATTTACTTTAATTATTCCTTTTATTAGGTTTGAATCTTTTATTGTTTCAAGAAAATGATCCATAACTTCTTCAAAAAATAAGGTATGACTCATAAGGATGGAGGCGTCTATTTTTTTGTCGTTTATTTTGTTTAGGACTTTCTGAAAATCTTCTTTGGTAGCATTCCTGCTACTCATAAGTGTGGCTTCTCTTTTGTGAAATTCAGGATGGCTAATATTTAATTCCTCTTTTTGTAAACCTATTAAAATCCATTTGCCTCCATGGCCAAGATAATTGAGTTGTTGTTGCATTGCCTTTTTATTTCCTGTGGCGTCAAGAACAATATCTCCAAAATTTCCATTTGTTATATTTTTGATCTTCTCATATAGCTCAATATCATCGCCATTAAAGGCGTAAAAAATTCCTAATTTATGTTGACAGAAAGTGATTCGGTGCTCATTTACGTCGATTAAAATTATTTTATCCGTTTTTGATTTGGCAAACATTAAAGCACCTATTCCAATGGGGCCAGTTCCAAAAACAATGACCCAGTCTTTTTCGGAAATATCTGCTCTTATAATACCATGATATGAAATAGAAAGCGGTTCTACCAAAGCTAAAAAGTCGAGATTTAAGCCATTTCCATCGATTATATTTGTTTGAGGTACAGCAATATATTCACAAAATCCACCATCCACATGAACCCCCATTACTTTTAAATTTGCGCAACAATTTGTTTTTCCTCTCAAGCAGCTATTGCATTTTCCGCAGGATAAATAAGGGAGTATAGCAACTGATTCTCCTAATAAATCTTTATTATTTGAATTTTCGTCAACTACGATGCCAGAAAGTTCATGTCCCAGTATTCTTGGATAGGAAAAAAAAGGTTGATTTCCATGAAAGGCATGAATATCTGTTCCACAAATGCCAATTCGCTTTATCTGAACTAAAATTTCTCCTTCCAACAAGATTGGAATATCCATTTTTCTTTTTTCAAATTTAAATGGGTTTAATAATATGATTTGGTTCATGCTCATTGAATCATTTATTTTAATACTATAAATGTTTTACTTGTTTGATTTCCATTTTTATTGTAAACAACCAAGATATAACTTCCATTTTCTAAATCATCTATTTTAATAGAAGCCTTTATGTCAATAATGCCTGATTTTTTTTCAACACCTATGATATCTAATATTTTATAATGTAAATCATTTTCATTTGACTCCGGGTAAACATTTAATTCATTTGTTGCAGGATTTGGAAATAAGGAAAATGTAAGTTGATTCGATAAGGAGGAAGAAAAGGAGGGGGTAGCTGGTTTAAGTCTGACGTCGTCAAAGTATAAAATGCCAGTTTGAAGGTCATTAGATTCGGCAACAATTTCGATTCGATCAACCGATTTCCAATCAAATTTTCCTGAAGGTTGGAACCATGCATTTTCATCCCAGGCACCTTGTTCACTAAATCTAAACAAAGGAATCTGAATTAATTGCCAGGAATTATCCCATTTTACTGTTTTTTCATCTAAGCGATAAGTCATCCTCCAGGGTCTGTCATCAGCTCCTGTTTTTGAATCTAAAAAACGGATATCGATACTTTTTCCAAAAATATTTCCTTTAACATAAAACGATAATAAATAATTCTGCTGAACCATTACGCTCAAATCCACTTCTGGAGAAAATTTCCATCCGATAATATCATATTGTTTGGGGTTTTTCCATTGAATGGCATATTTCCCATCAGAAGGTTGTTCCGTAAAATAGTAGTTTATTTTACCAGAACCATAACTGCTTTCTCTCAGATCGGTAGCCAATTCATCTCGATAAAGCCATTTTTCACCTTCAATTGGTTTTTTTTCATATACTGATTGAGGCGGTATTATTAATCCTAAAGATTGAAGTAAGGGAATATTTAAATGATGATTAAAAAGTCCCTGGCTTCCTGGCTGAAACAAACCAAAGCTACCGTGATAATCCCAAATTGTCCATGGAATTTTCTGATTTTCAAGTTCTTTACGCGCAATTTCATACCATTTTACTCTGTCGGTATTGTTAGAACCATTGCTGTTGACGCCAAATTCACCACAGAAAATTATTACATTTTTTTCTTTTGCAAATTTAGTCGCTACTGCTATTTGTTCTTTTATAAAATCAATATTTCCCACCTTATAATAACCATTAAAAGCACTTTCTACCCATGTTCCTTTTAAATTATTAGGTAAATCAGGCATGGTATTTAAAGCAAAAGGAAAAGGTACATTTTTCAAAGCTGCCATAGAAGGTGTTGTCCAGCTTGCACCTTGATGAGTAAACAGAAAGGGCTCGTAAAAATGAAAGGTATAGATTAAATTTTTGTCATCATAAATAGGCATCGCTTTTAGATTCTGATAATTATTCCAATTTGCCGGACCAATAATTATGGTATGTGTTTGATCTGTTTTTCTAATTGCATTTATAACATTCAACTGAATTTTATTCCAGGAAGCATCAGAAATTCCATTGGGTTCATTTAATATTTCGTAATAAATATTTTTGTAAGCAGATTTGTACCGTGCGGCAATTTGTGGCCATATTTTCAATAGAGGAATTTCAATATCGGGTGGAGTTATTCCTGATGCGTCAAACGTGTGATTGTCAAATATGATGTGTAAACCTAATTCCTCACACCAGGTAACGATTTTATCTAAAAAATTAAAAAGGATGGGATCTACTTTAAAATCTGGTGAACCAGTCGTTTGAGTATGTAAATGTATAGGAAGTCGGATCACATCGACGCCTAATTGTTTGATCTGTTCGAAATTTGTTTTCGTATATTTATTAAATTGAATTTGACTAACCTCGTTAACTTGAAACCAATTGGTTAAATTGACACCTTTGGTAAAGGGCATAGGTGGTTGAGCAGATAGATGGTTTGGGTTCATTTGCCAGTGAAAAAAGAGGATTAAAAATGAAATTTGTATTTTCATTTGTTCGGTTAATTTCATAATCATGAATATTTTTTCTAAATTAGATTGTTTCTTTTAAACTACCCCATATTCATCATGAGAATCTTTACTTTTTTTGTTTTTATTTTGCTTCTTCCTCTTATTTCAACCGCGCAACTTAGGTTGGCTTCCATATTTGGAGACCACATGGTGCTTCAGCGAAATAAACCCATTCTTTTTTGGGGATTTAACTCTCCTGAAACTTTAGTTAAAATAAAGTTCGCCTACCAGGAAATGGAGGTTAAAACAAATGAAGCCGGTCGTTGGGAAGTATCTTTTCCAGCCAGAAATATTGGTTCACCATTAACTTTATCTGTTTCAGATAAAGATGAAGTCATCCAAGTTTCCGATATCTTGATGGGGGAAGTTTGGGTATGCTCCGGTCAGTCTAATATGGAATGGAAGTTAAGACAGGCCTTAGGTGGTGAAGAGGAGATTAAGGTTGCCAATAACCCTTTAATCAGACATATTGAAGTACCTAAAACACTATCTTTTACTCCAAATACCGATTTTGAATCTAAAGGTTGGAAAATGGCAATTCCTGAAAATGCAGGTAATTTTACAGCGGTGGGTTATTATTTTGCCAGGAAATTACAGCAAGACCTGCAAGTTCCCATTGGGTTAATTCATTCCTCATGGGGTGGTACGCATGTGGAAACCTGGATAAGTCACTCAGGTTTACTTGAATCTACTGTTTTTAAGAAATACGCTGAAGAAATGCCTAAAAGTTGGGCAGAGGATTCTGTTTTTTGGGAGAAAAAAACGCTGGCCATTTTTCATGGTAAGGAAAATTATGATATTAATCAAATTGACTATAAATCCTTTTATTCTCC